>CALIWP010000293.1 GCA_938046705.1 uncultured Campylobacter sp.
ACGGTCCTGCCTCGTTGATCTCACTTAGCGCGCTTTCTTGTTTACCGAACTCGTCTTTTTTAGCCTTGACGCCTTCGTTATATTTCTTGACGGTTTCTTTTAGCGCATCGGCAGGCACGCCGTATTTTTTAGCGATATCATCTAGCGTAGCGCACTCGCCGACCAGTTTGCCGCTACCCATACCCTTTTGGATGATCTCTTCGCTTAGGTCCTTAAACGCTATTTTGGTGTCGGCGAAGGTTATCGGATATGCGCCCGGTTTTTCGCGCAAAATTTTGAACTCGGCGTCCGCGCGGGTTTTGCGGTCGGCCAGCTCGTTCATAAAGCGCTTGCCGGTGCGGATATCGACCGCGATGCCGTATTTAAAGGTGCCTTGCTGAGTTAGGATCGGAGCCGTGCCAAAGCCCTTTTCGTCCGGGCTTGCCCACGGACCAAACTGGATCCAGTCTACTTGCACCGGATACGCGCCGATCTCAAAGGCTTTTAGCAGCGCGCCAGCAGTCGCTCCCGGGTGGTTCGTGCTATCGACGTCGTCCGGAATCCTCGGGTCTTGAAGCTTGCGGAAAATTTTATCGCGACAAAAACCGCCGGCCGCTAAAACGACGCCTTTGTTTGCTTTTAGCGTTTTTTTCGTACCGCTAGTGTTTTCTAGGTCGTCGCTGTAAAGCTTATCGTCAAACCTATACTCTTCTCTGATCGTCACGCCAATAACGCGGCCGCTATCATCTAGCACAAAGTCGTCAAATTTGGCGCGGCGACGAAGCTCGCAGCCTTTGTCTTTTAGTGCTTCAAATTTCTCAAGCATCGGCTGGATGTAGCCTGAGCCTGAGTCGTTTGTGGTTAGCAGCGAGCGAGCTACGGTATGACCGCCGAAGTGCGCGCAGTGCTCTTTAAACTGAACGCCGTTTTCAAGAAGGAAGTTATACGCGTCCATACCGCGATCGACCAAAGTCTCCAAAAGCTCGGTGTGGTTGATGCCAAGGCCGGCTTTTAGACAGTCGGCGATGAATAGCTCTTTGCTATCTTTGATGTTGGTTTTTGCTTGCACCGGGTTGTTTGCGACCGCCATGCCGCCGCCGTTGATTACGGAGTTGCCGCCGATGCGACCCATTTTTTCCAGGATTAGTACCTTGCTGCCTTTTTGCGCCGCTTTTAAGCCCGCCGCAAGCCCCGCAAAGCCCGAGCCGATGATGATCACGTCCCACTCTTCGTCAAATTTGACGTCTTTTGCGTTTAACGCGCTTGCTTGCGCATTTACAGCACCTAGCGCAAGCGCACCTGCACCCACCATACCTAGCTTTAACAAGTCGCGTCTTGACATTTGCTCTTGCATACATTCTCCTTTGGATGAAATATCATAACGGCATTATAATTATAATATCGTGAGTTTACTGTGAGTTTTATTAAAAATTTGCTCTATCATAAATATCCCTAAATTTAGGGGATTTAATGTAAATTTGACCGAGAAGATATGAATTTATGAGATTTTATTTTTAAGATTTATCAAGATTTTTCTATTAAGGTGTAATCTTTTATGTAATTTTATTTTCAGATTGTAGAGCGTGATCAAATTTGACAAAATCCGATCGCACTCAAATTTCGCTTTTTACGAAAAATCGCAAAATTTAAGCTAATTTCAATATTATTTTGGGTAAATTTCCATTTCTCGGTCCCGTAGCTCAGTTGGTAGAGCACTACCTTGACATGGTAGTGGTCGATGGTTCGAGTCCATTCGGGGCCACCATTTCGCTCCTTACTAATTCAAATTTCATCAAATTTTACTTAATTCGTATCGTAAATCCAATACGTCAAATTTGCCCACTAAAGCCAAAATGTATTTATTTTCTAAAATTTAACTCGTTGGCGTCAAATTTATGCAGGTTTTTGGAAATAAATTTAAAGATTAAGGCGCAAAGGCAACCACTCCTTTGCGCAATTTGGGAGAAAAATGAATCAAAACAATGCAAAGACGAGATAAATGCATGATTCATTCGATGAAATATTAGCGATAGTTTTCTTAAAATATAATAAATTATATTGATAATATTACCGTTTTAACAATATTTAAAATTTAATCAATATATTCTATTATATTCAAAACTCAAATTTGACCACCGTTTAAACCCAAATCAAATAAAACATTAAGTAAAGCTTAAAAACAATTTAGCTAAAATCAAGCCCAATTCTTTCAGCGTAAGAAAGATGTTTCGATAAAAAGGACGTAAAATGAGCGATATCATCGCATACAAACTGGATGGAAACATAGTCGATACTCAGAGTATCAACGGGCGAGAAAACGCCGCAGAACCGATTTATTTTGACAACTCCCCCGACGCATTAAACGTCATCAGACACTCCTGTGCGCACCTCATGGCGCAGGCGATCAAAGAGCTTTATCCGCAGGCTAAATTTTTCGTCGGACCAAACGTCGAGGACGGATTTTATTATGATTTTAAGGTCGACGAGGCCAACAGCAAGCTTAGCGACGAAGATCTAGAGGCGATAGAAGCCAAGATGAAAGAGCTAGCCGAAGCAAAGCTTGATATCGTCAAAGCAAGCTCCACAAAAGCCTTTATGAGTGATAAATTTAAAGACGACGAGCTAAAACAAGAGGTGCTAAAACGCATCCCCGAAGGCGAAGTCAGCAGCTACAAGCAAGGAAATTTCGAGGATTTGTGCCGCGGACCGCACTTGCCAAATACAAAATTTTTAAGATTTTTTAAACTAACCCGCGTTGCCGGAGCGTATCTTGGCGGCGACGAAACGCGCGAGATGATAAACCGCATCTACGGCACGGCATTTGCCGATAAAGAGAGCCTAAAAGAGCACATCCGCATCATCGAAGAGGCCAAAAAACGCGACCACAGAAAGCTTGGCGTCGAGATGAAGCTGTTTACATTCGACGAAGAAGTCGGCGGTGGACTACCTATATGGCTGCCAAACGGCGGACGCTTGCGCTCGAAGCTAGAGCAAATTTTATACAAAGCCCACCGAGACCGCGGCTACGAGCCGGTTAGAGGCCCCGAGCTACTAAAAGCCGACGTATGGAAAAAGAGCGGCCACTACGCAAACTATAAAGAAAATATGTACTTTACGACGATCGACGAGGCAGAATACGGCATAAAGCCGATGAACTGCGTCGGTCACATCAAGGTCTATCAAAGCGACATCCGCTCATACCGCGATTTGCCACTTAAATTTTTCGAATACGGCGTCGTGCATCGCCACGAAAAAAGCGGCGTTTTGCACGGACTTTTCAGGGTGCGCGAATTTGCCCAGGACGACTCGCACATCTTTTGTATGCCGAGTCAGATAAAAGAAAATATCCTAGAAATTTTAAAATTTGCCGGCAAAATAATGGAAAATTTCGGCTTTCATTACGAGATGGAAATTTCGACCAAGCCTGCAAAAGCGATCGGCGGGGATGAAATTTGGGAAACTGCTACAAAAGCGCTAAAAGAAGCTCTTGATGAAAATGGCTTTAAATACGGCATCGACGAAGGCGGCGGCGCATTCTACGGTCCAAAAATCGACATAAAAATCACCGACGCATTAAAACGAAAGTGGCAATGCGGCACGATCCAGGTCGATTTTAACCTGCCTGAGCGCTTTGATCTGGGCTACATCGACGCAAATAACGAAAGACAGCGCCCCGTAATGCTTCATAGAGCCTTGCTCGGTAGTTTTGAGAGATTTATAGGAATTTTACTTGAGCACACTGCTGGTGAGCTACCATTTTTCATAGCTCCTACGCAAGTCGTCATCGTGCCTATTAGCGACGCACATTTAGACTATGCAAAAGAAATTTCACGCGAGCTAAGAAAGATCAACGTCGATAGCGAGATCGCAAGTAAAAATGAGAGTTTAAATAAAAGAATAAGAACGGCTGAAAAACAAAGGGTGCCTATGATAGTCGTGCTAGGTGACAACGAAGTAGCGAACAAGAGCATTGCGCTACGCGACAGACAGGCTAGGACGCAGAGTGATATGAGCTTGGCGGAATTTATAAATTTAACGAAGGAGAAACTTAGTGAGGTACATTTTTGAGTAAGGAAAATGAAGTATTGCTCAATGAGGACATAAGGGCGAGAGAGGTAAGATGTGTAGGGGATGATGGCACGGCATACGGTGTCATCTCAAGAGAAGAGGCTTTGGAGATCTCAAATAAGCTTGGGCTTGATCTAGTGCTTATAGCGCCAGATGCGAAGCCGCCAGTTTGCAAGATAATGGACTATGGTAAATTCCGTTATCAGCAAGAGAAAAAGCAAAAAGAAGCTAAAAAAAAGCAAAAAACCATCGAGATAAAAGAGATAAAACTCTCTGTCAAGATCGCCCAAAACGATATAAACTACAAGGTTAAACACGCAAGCGAGTTTTTGCAAGATGGCAAACACGTTAAATTTCGTGTATTTTTAAAGGGTCGCGAGATGAGTACCCCAGAAGCTGGTGTAGCTATGCTTGAGAAGGTCTGGGAAATGATAAAAAATGAAGCTGATCGCGATAAAGAACCTATGATAGAAGGTCGTTATGTAAATATGCTTGTAACTCCAAAAAAGGGTTAAATTTTCACAAAGAGCAGGCTAGGGCTTGCTCTTTTTTCATTAAATTTTTAATACAAAAACTCATAAATAACTATTTTCAAAAATCCTATCATTTTTATATGTGTTAAATTTATGCAAAGGCGTTTGCAGGGTTGATATACCTTATGGTTAAATTTGATAGGCAAAATTTGGATGTGGTTTAAATTTAGTAAATTTTGGTCTTTACTTGCTGGAATTTACCCGCTTTGTTATCGCTCGCATAGGTGTTGTGCTGAAAAAAATCTAGGCAAATCGACTTTCTTGCGAGTTTATAAATTTTTAGTACTTGCGTGAGTATTTTTAAGCTAAATTTTGCCTAATATTTAGCTAAATTTGGTAATGGGATATCGCTTTAATAATACTTTTTTTACAAAAAGCTTTGACTACTCTTGGTTTTATGTGGCGACCAAATTTGACGATAAATTTGCTTGTTCGTGGATTAAATGTAGCAAATTTTAATTTTTACTTACTAGAATTTGTTCCATCCTTTTTCCGCCAACCATTACATGGGCACTTTGCTGAAATTCGACTAGGCAAGAGCTCGCCTGAAAGAGTAAATTTGATAACTTCTTTCGAGTTGTAAATTCATGGTGCTTGCGCGAGAGTTATAAGCTAAATTTCGCCTAGTAGCTGTATAAATTTGCTAAAAATTCGCTTGTTTATAGTTTAAATTTATAAAAGAGAATTTTAGGCTGGGTGAGCATAAATTTACTAAATTTTATAAGCCATTTCTTGGCAAAAATCAAATACCCTATAATCTGCTTGTATAAAATTTAGTGTTTGCTCATTCTCTACCAGAACTTCTTCATTTTGCCTTGCTATATCGATGCCAGCTAACACTATAAGAATTTCTCGATCGCAACGCGCCTGCTACAAATTTCTTCATCTTTAAACAGCCACACATAAACATACCACTCGTACAATCAAGCAAAAGCATACATGGCAAAAACTTTCAAATTTGTTGCACAAACCTCGCCACTCCGCCATTTGCCACCGTATCAGCTCTTTTGGCAAAATTTACACTAAATGCTCTAAAAATAGTAATCTGCTCGCCAACTTAGTGTAAATATTTTAAATTTAGGCGAGCTTCAAATCCACATCTATCACACCGCCACGAATTTGTCAAAACGAACGCTGCATAAAATACTTCAAACTAGCGTAAATTTGATAGTTTGTCAGTAAAATTTGCCATACAAAAGGCAAATTCAGGGCATCCGGGACTGCCTCTCGGAGTTGCGGATATTACTTATGAGCTGTGGGCAAACCATATGAAGCATAATCCTAAAAATCCCGACTGGATAAACAGAGACAGATTTGTGCTTTCAGCAGGTCATGGTTCAATGTTACTGTATTCACTCTTACACCTCTTCGGATACGGGAATCTTTCAATAGAAGACCTTAAGTCTTTTAGACAGCTTGGTTCACTGACTCCGGGGCATCCGGAATACGGTCATACAGTAGGTGTTGAAGCCACTACAGGACCTCTTGGTGCAGGTATGGGTATGGCAGTAGGTATGGCCATGGCTGAAGCACATATGGCAAGTGTATTCAATAAAGAAGGTTTTGATATAGTGGATCACTATACATTTGTATTAGGTGGTGACGGCTGTAAGGAATATCATCAGAGGCATTTTCACTTGCCGGAACACTCGGACTGTCAAAGCTTATAGTATTCTATGACTCAAACGGAATTTCTATTGAGGGAAGCACAGATACAGCATTTACAGAAAATGTAGTAGACAGAATGAAGGCTTTCGGATTCCAGACAATAGAGGTAGAGGACGGAAACGACCTTGCCGCTATCGGAAAGGCTATAGAAGAGGCTAAGGCCGACAAGAACAGACCTTCATTTATTAAGATAAAT
>CALIWP010000294.1 GCA_938046705.1 uncultured Campylobacter sp.
ACGAACTCGCCACCAAATTTCTTAACACCTAATCGGCGTCCGATACTATCACGGTTATTTTGGGTTGAACCTTGACCTTTTTTGTGTGCCATATCTTATCTCCTTAAGCTGCGATACTTACGACTTTTACACGTGTAAATTGTCTTCTAAAGCCGCGTTTTAGTTTTGAGTCTTTACGTCTGCGTTTTTTGTAGATAACTACTTTTTTGTCTTTGCCTTCATTAACGACCTCAAGAACAACTTTTGCACCCTTAACAAATGGCGCACCTACCTTTACTTCGCCGTCATTTACAGCTAAAACTTCTGTAATCTCAACGGTTGATTTAGCTTCAGCACTAAAGTGATCTAGCTTAAGGTACTCGCCCTCGCTAACACGATATTGCTTACCGCCATGCTTAAATATAGCGTATTTTGACATACTCTACCTTTCTAAAATTTGGTAAGACCAAAAAGCACTTTTTTGCAAAAGATTTATGGAGCTTTGTTGGTTGTAAGAGACGGATGATACCCAAAAATTTATAAATTTAAGTTGAATGGGGCGGAAATTTATCCGCCTTTTTGTTTAGCTTAGTAGTCAAGCTCCGGTTTTGGGGTCTTTTCGGTAGATGCAGGGAAGAACGGATATTCGACTTTAGGCATTTTGCCTGTTAGTGAATTTAAAAACGTCACAATATCGGCGGCTTCTTTGTCATTTATCTCGATACCTAGCTGTACGCTACCCATCATTTTGACGGCATCTTTTAGCGACCAAACTGCACCGTTGTGAAAATACGGAGCCGTTAGCTCGATGTTGCGTAACGTAGGAGCTTTTACTAGACCGTTTGCATCGCCTTTAAAGTCGCCCAAATTTGCAAATTCATATTTGCCCGCAACCTCAAACGGCTGTAAAGTACCGCCCAAATTTATGCCGTTATGGCATGTAGCGCAACCCTTGTCGATGAAGGTTTTTAGTCCTTTTTTCTCAGCGCCGTTTAGCGCAGTCTCGTCGCCTTCTAAAAATTTATCGAATCTAGACGGAGTTACGAGCGTTCTTTCAAAGATACCTATGGCCGTCGTTACCAGCTCAAAGCTCACGTCGCTATTAAACGCGGCCTTAAACTCGCTCACATACGCTGGGATCGATTTTAGCCTTTGCTCGACAAGCTCCGGAGTAGAAGCCATCTCCGGCATCGCAGTCATCGGGCCGGCAGCCTGAGCGGCTAGGTGAGCGGCGCGTCCATCCCAAAACTGCACCGAGTTAAATACGGAGTTGTAAACCGTCGGAGCATTTACGTGATGAGGGTTTGGGGTCCATTTGTGACCTGTAGATGCAGGTACGCCGTCCGCTCCGCCTAGGCCTAAGTTATGACAGGTGTTGCAGCTGATAATGCCGGATTTTGATAATCTCGGATCAAAATAAAGCCTCTTACCAAGCTCGTAAGCAGCCATAGTGGTTGGATATTTCTCAGCATCCGGAGAAGCTTCGTTTATCGCTTTGGTTAGCGCCTTTGGATCGCTAGGGATAGCGACTAGACCCGCATCTAACGCGTCTTGGATCAAATTTTGAGCGCTTAGCGCAGTTGCTAGCACCGCCGAACCTAGTAAAACGGACTTAATTTTCATTAAATGCTCCTTTTAAAATAAAATTAGAATGTGATTATAATGTTTTTCGGTTAAATAGAAATAAATTTTATTGTTTATTAAAAATTATTTTTAAGTATTTATAATTATTTAAGATAAAATATATCCTATTTGTCATTATTAGGTAGTATAAATTATTAAATCGCTTTATCCAAATTTGCCGCAGTATTCCTGTTTTACGAGTACTTTGTTTTAGGTATAATCGCCCGAATTTAACATTTTTGAAGCAAAAACTAAGAAAAATAAGAAGCCTATATAAAAAATCAAATAGACACTCAAAAGCCCTTCGTGGATAAAAGAAGTAACTTATGCCGTAGAGGCGCGTAAGCCCGGCAAGCTCATCCATGTCGTCGTTTTTTAAGCAGTTTCGAGAAAAATTCAAATTTAAAGTCGTAAAGCCTATAAACAAGCGAGTGAATAACTTTTTAAAAACTCATTCTCGTCAGTATTTGCATGCTTTTACACTAAATTTTCAGTCTCTTTAAAAACTAGCTCGACCTCTTTTATTATTTTAAGCTCATTGTGATCTCGTCGGCTAAATTTCTTATCATAGATGTATGGTCTAAGAAAAATGTTTTGTCATTTGGCAAATGTGGCTGATATATCAGCGTCTTGGCTACTGGTGCACTTAAGATCACATTTATCAGTTCAAGCTCAGACGGAAAAACAAAATAAAGTTTTGGCTTGGGAATTTCATTTTGAAAGAGCCTTTGTGCGTAAAATTTACTGAAATTTTCGTTTTTTGGTAGCTTTATCTCTTTAAAAAGCTCAAATGGCAAAAAGTAGCGCGCTAGTGCGTGAAGTCCGTGAGCAAAGATGTATAGCCGTTTTTCAAATTTAGGCGCCTCCGTCCTACCAAAAGTGGAGCAAAATTTCTGCAAATGCTCACTCATGGCAGCCGTATCTTTTTCATGCAAGGCTAGTACAAATTTAACCGCCTCTCTTTCGTTTGCTGGTTTTTTAGACTCCGCAAAAGTGCGTGCTTTTTCTAGGGCAGGGGCAAGTAAATTTTCATCTTGCCAAAGTATCGCTGTGAGCAGATCGTGCATGACGCATAGAAATTTATAGCCGTTTTTGCTAGGTGGCAGGCCTTTTGGAAAGATCCTTTCCATACTATCTGTGTCACCACAAGCGATAGCAAAAAACGCAGGGATCAGCTTCTCACACTGATCATATCCGCCGCTGCAGCCTGGGAGTAAATTTAGCTTAGCGTATTGAAAAATGAGATCATTTAGCGCCTCGGCGTCGCCCTTTTCTAGGCACTTTTCAAGGCAAAAGTCGTAACGTCTAGCGTTTGAAAAAGAGAGTGATCGTATGAGCTCACATAAAAAGTCGTATTCGCTTAAATTTTTCTCTTTTGTCTCGGCGTAAATACTTGCATATTCGTCTAAAAGTAGCTCTTCATCGCTTTTTGGCGGTTTTTTGGCTTTAAAAATGTTAAAGAATCCCTCTAAAAATGACATTTTACGTCTCCTTATTTTTGCTAATTTTAGCCAAAAACGCCTAAAAAGGCTTAGTTTTTTGGCTCGCAAAAAGTTAAATTTAGCGGATATTTTAACCTTGTTTTGGCTATAATCGCCCCAAATTTAAGCAAATTCAGGATAGAGATGGCAGGCGAAGACCAAGAAAAAACCGAAGAACCCACCTCCAAAAAGATCGAAGACGCGCGCAAGGACGGCAACGTCCCCAAAAGCCAAGACCTAGCCGGCTTCGTCACGCTCGCGGTCGCGATCTTCGTCGTTGTGGCGCTTCTTGGCTTTATCGGCGATCAGTTTTTCACGCTATATAACTACTATCAAAGCCTGATCGGCCAGGAATTTACGCGCAAGCTGCTCTTTAGCGTCGCGATCATGACGATATTTCGCACGCTGCTTATCATCCTACCTATCGCCGTTTGCATCGCGATCGCGGGCGTCGTCGCCAACCTCATGCAGTTTGGATTTATATTTACGACTAAGCCTTTGGAGCCAAATTTAAACAAAATCAACCCGATAAAAGGGCTCAAAAATCTCTTTTCTCTTAAAAAACTGATAGACGGCATCAAAATGGTACTCAAAGTCACGGCGGTTTTTACGGTCGGATTTTTGATGTTTTTAAGCTTTATCAAAGAGCTGCCGCATACGCTGTTTTTCTCGATGGCGGCGCAGCTAGCGTGGCTAAAGGAAAAAATGCTGATTTTAGCCGCCGTGATGCTCATCGTGATGTTTATCATCGGGCTTCTTGACGTGCTGATCGTGCGTTTTCAGTATTTTCGCGACCTGCGCATGAGCAAGCAGGAGATCAAGGACGAATACAAACAGATGGAGGGCGACCCGCAGGTCAAAGGTCGCATCCGCCAGCTGCAAATGCGAGCCGCGCGCAACAGAATGATGCAAAATATCCCGCAAGCAGACGTCATCATCACAAACCCAACCCACTACGCCGTCGCGCTTCGCTACGACAAAACAAAGGAAAAAGCGCCCGTGATTCTAGCTAAGGGCGTGGATTTTCTAGCGCTTCGCATCAAGCAAATCGGAGTGCAAAACAACGTCAAAATCGTCGAAAATCCGCCGCTAGCGCGCGAGCTATACAAGATGTGCGAGGTAAACGATATGATCCCCGCGGAGCTCTTTCGCGCCGTCGCCGAGGTGCTAAGCTTTGTTTATATGAGCGACAAACAAAAATTCGGAGATAGGCTGAAGTAAAGTTAAATTTGAGTTTTTGGCTGTAAATTTGAAGCCGAATTCGGAGTCAAATTTGCGCCGCTCAAATTTGAATAAATTTTAGAATTTTACTCGCCGAGACCCGCATCTTGAAAATGTCAAAATTTACTTTGGTAAAATTTAAATAAAAATTTTAAAAATTTGCTTTCAAACCCGCGACACTTTGCCTGCAAGGCAAAGCAGTGTCGCCACCTTAAAAGCGTCGTAGGGGATGAGGGATTGTCAAGGGGGAAGGGAGCGACTTCGCGTCTGCTAGCAGTTGCGAGTATAGCGAAGCAAAATTCAAGCCCCTTCCCCCTTGACAGGAAAGCAGAGCAGCATCAAACCTGGCCGAATCAAATTTGACGTTTTCAAGGCGTGGGTCTCGGTGGGTAAATTTGGCTTCAAATTTGAATAAAAAAAGTTAAGGCGAAGTATCGTGAG
>CALIWP010000295.1 GCA_938046705.1 uncultured Campylobacter sp.
TGTCGCAGGGCGAAATTTACGAAATCATTTAAAAGCGCTCGCGAGACAAGCCGCTTTTAAATTTTAACAGCCAAACTCACGCTAAATATCCCATCCCCATCTATCCATTCGCGCACCTTTTTAAAGCCCGCATTTGCTACGAGCTGATCCATCTCGGCCTGGCTGCGGCGGCGCATGATCCACGCAGCGCCCTGCCTGTGGCTAGATAGAGCGCGCGCGATCATCTCGAGCTGCGGGTGCCACGGCTGATTGGTGTAGATGAGGTAGCCGCCGCTTTTTACGCTGCTTGAAAAGCCTTGCAGCGCGGTGCGCACGACCGAGTTATCAGGAAAAAGCTCAAACAGTCCAGACACGACGCCAAGCGTATATGCGTCCTGCAGACCCTCGTAGCTAGCGGCTTCGAACGCATTTGCCTGCGTGAAGCTCGCGACGTCCTGCAACCCGCGCTCCTTTATCATTTCGCTGCCGGCTTTTACGTTTATGTCGCTGTAGTCGCGCAGCGTTATGCGCTCAAATTTATGCCCCTGCGCGGCGTCTAGTATGTATCTGCCATGCCCAGAGGCGATGTCTAGCAGTCGTAGCGGCTCGCCGCGCTCCTGCAGCTTTGCGACGGCTTGATCGATGGCTAGCTTGATATTTCGTTTGCGCTCTCTGATACCGCGCCAGCCGATGGCGTTTAGGTAAAATTTGTCGATAAATTTAAAAAATTTATTCGCCCCTTGCGGCTCGTTTCGGTAGACGTAGTCAAGCGTACTGCCGCTATCGTAGCCGGTATTTTCGCCGATCTTTAGCCCGCCGACCCACGGCGAAACCGCCTGCATAAATATCCGCTGAAATTTAAACCGCAAATTTTTCGGGCTAAATCTCGGTAGCGGCGTAGCTAGCCTATCGGCCTCCTCGCGGCTAAAGCCGTATTCGTCCGCATGCGTGCAGTCCACCTCGCTAAAAGGCGCTCTAAACCTCTCGCCGACGAACTCGCGCACGATCTCAAACGCCCTCTCCCGCTCGCTCTCGCCCAGCGTATCGTGGTAAAATCCCTCTAAAACCTCGCGCCTTTTTACGCGCGCGCCAAGAGCGTTGTAAAACTCGTGCTGCGGGGCGTGCTCCACGACCCAGTCATCGCCCGAGATCAGCAGCAGCGTAGGCGTCGTGATAGCTGCAGCGTCAGAAACCACGCGCTGCGCCGCTTCGTAAAGCCCCAGCAGTATGCGCACCGAGATCGCGCGAGTGATGAGCACATCGGCGTCGTAGCTGGCCTGGCGATCCTTGTCGTGAGTGAGATAGTGAGCCTTGACGTAGCTGTTTACGAAAAAATTTCCGCGGGCGCGGTAAATCGCCTTTAGACCCGCTCTAGCAAACGGTACGTAAAGCTTCACGCTAAACGCGGGACTTGCCAGCACCGCGCAGCGAACGCGCGGAGCGTAGTCGTGCAGCCACGCCGAGACCAGCACCGCGCCCACGCTCTGGGCTATCACGGCTAGATTTTGCGTCTCAAAGCCAAATCTCTGCTCGATGTGCGCCACAAACTCGTCCACGTCAGCGATGAGGCGGCCGATACTTGGCGCGTCGCCCCGCTCGCCCTCGCTCCTGCCGTGTCCGCGCTGATCCCACGCAAAATAGCTCAAACTCTCGTCCGCTAGCCCCTCGGCTACGTGCGTTACCCTGCCCGAGTGCTCGTGTCCGCGGTGAAATATCGCTACGGCTTTGGCGTTTGGCGCGGCTTTAAATTTGAGATTTTGTTCGGCATTTTCGCAAGGCGTCTCGCTCAAATTTGACGTAGCGCATTTGCCCGTTTCGTTTAAATTTGAGTCCGCGTTTTCGCCGCCGTTTGGTAGATTTCGCTCGCCGGGTTTACCTTCGCCGCTTAAATTTAGCTTCGTATTTTCATCCGCGCCGCCTGATTGCTCGTCGGTCAAATTTGACGTTTCGTTTGCAGTTTGGACGCCCAAATTTGATCCGTCAAATTTGCCGTCTTCGCTCAAATTTACTTCATTTGCGCCCGGGTTTTCGCACGCTACGTCGCTAGCCAGGCGGTATCTGTAAAATATCCTCGCCCCGTCGCTCGTTATAAAATAGCTCTCTTTAAACTCCATTTTTCGCCTTTCTTGCTTAAATTTATCGATTTTTCTACTTATTTTATCCTAAAATGTCCCGTTATCTCGTAAGCATTTAGCACGTCCTCTTCCTGTGCGCCAAGCCCGATGTTGTGGATCACGAGCGGGGTTTTGCTAGCGGCAAATTTATCCGAAACTATACCGATGTGCGGCCTGCCGTTATCCAGCCGCCACGTCACGATATCGCCTGCTTTAAACTCGCCCTTCGCCTCGTAGCCCTTGCGTTTTAGATAGGTCGCGATATTTGGTACGCGGCGATGATCGATGTTTTTGTCGGTCTTTTTCGCGCCCCAGTTTTTTGGATAGGCGCTAAAATTTGCGCTCATGTCCTCGTGGATGAGCCGCTTCAGATCGATATCCTGTCCGCGCAGCGCCCTAACTACGACGTCGGTGCAAACACCCCTTATCATATCCACGTCGCCCATCGGATAGGCTAGCCTAGAGTACGAAGGGTCGTAAAACAGCGTCCGTCCTACCTGCGCTCTAGCGTCTTGCACGAGCTTTTCGGCCGAAAATGCAAAGGCTAAATTTGCCGCGAGCGCTAAAAGTAAAATTTTGCTCCAAATTTTCATCAAAACCTCACGCGTAAAAATATCTAACTATGTGAAAAAATATCGGCGCCGCAAAGCACAGCGAGTCCATACGGTCAAGCATCCCACCGTGCCCGCTGATCATGTAGCCCCAGTCCTTGACGCCCAGATCGCGCTTGATCGCAGACATAACAAGCCCTCCTAAAAAACCCATCATACAAACGGCAAGCCCGATGAAAAACGCCCCCACCGCGCCAAAAGGCGTGAGATGATGCAGGCACGCAGCCAGCGCGCTAGCGCTAAGAACACCTCCCGCAAAGCCGACCACCGTTTTAGACGGGCTGATGCTAGGAGCGATCTTGCGCTTGCCAAAAAGCTTGCCCCAGACGTACTGCAGCACGTCGCTAGATTGCACGACCAGGATCAAAAAAAGCATCAGCTCCATGCCGCTGCCATGCTTAAGATCCAGCAAAAGAAGCGCGGGGATATGCGAGATACAAAACACGCAGATCATCAGCGCCCACTGGATCTTCGTCGAGCGCTCTAAAAAATAGGCCGCATCGCCGCAAATAGCCGCCAAAATCGGCAAAAATAAAAATCCGTAAACCGGGATAAATATCATCGCCATCGCGTACCAATCGGCATAAATAAAAATATACTGCGCGGGCAAAATCACGTAAAAGCACGCCACGAGCGCGATGTGATCGCCTCTGCGGATGTAAATGAGCGACAAAAACTCGCGCAATGCGGCAAAAGATACGAGCAAAAACAAAAATATCACGGCGTTTTTGCCCATATACGTAAACGCAAAAATGACCAAAATCATCGCCCACCAGGCGTTTATGCGCGAGGTTAAATTTGCAACGGTTTTGTTCTCGGCGCCGAATTTTGCCTTTAATATAAAAGCCACGACGCTAGAGACGACAAGCACCGCGATGAGTCCTAAAAATAGATTTAAGATATGATTTTGCGGGTTCATTTTAGTGCCTTTTGGTTAAATTTGAAGCTAAATTTGACGTCTGTTTTGAAGCGCCCGAGCGAGTCAAATTTACGCGCGTTTGGTTTGCCCTTCGGATCGCTTGCTTGATTAAATTTGTTAGCGAAAAAAGCTCGCGTTTTGGACTTGCGATTAGGTCAAATTTGATTTGCGGCGAGGCGAGCGTTTTAGCCCGGGCTTTGTTTTTAAATTTGACGCTTTTAGCTGCCGCTTTAGAAGGCTCGCCGTCAAATTTGCCGTAAAAATCGGTCGCAAATCTCCCCGTCTTGCGTGGCGAATTTATAGGACTCAAATTTACCGCCCTCGCCAAAGCCGCCGCGCTATGCTTTCGTTCTATCATTTTGCGTATCGCTCATCGCTAGCAGCGCGTCCCGCGCCTTTTGTAAAAACTCGCCCTTGCCCTCGCCGCCGTAGGTTATCTCCTTGCCCACTATCAGCTCGCAAAGCAGCGGAATAGGCACAAAAAAGCCCTTAGGCAGGACGTTTCGCGCATTTTTGATCCATACGGGCACGAGCGGGACGTCAGGACACTGCTGCGCCAGGCGAAATATCCCGCTTTTAAACGGCTGTAGCGCGAGATCGTCGTCCATCTTGCGCGTGCCTTCCGGAAAGATGATGAGAGAGTGTGTCTGCAGCGCTTCGCTCATTTGCGCTAGCGACTCTAGCGGATCTTTATGGCGACTGATTAGAACCATATTAAACACGTTTTTAGCAAGAAACCTGCGCACCGGCCCGCCCTCCCAGTACTCCGCCGCCGCGACGGGGCGCACGCGCTTTCTCACGCGGTAAGGCAGCGAGACGAAAATCAGCAAAAAATCGCCGTGGCTAGCGTGGTTTGCGTAGTAAATTTTAGTGCCCTCGCCGATGTTTAAAAGCTCTTGCGTCGGCCGTACGCCCGTGATAAATATCGTGATGCGGCAAAGGATAAAATCAAGCGTGGCCGCTAAAAAATTTTTCATCTTGTATCCTTTTTACTCTTTTGTTTTTCAAATTCATTTTTTGTGACGCCCTCAATTTTACGATTGCGTGCAGCAAATGAGCTTCTTTGCCCACCTTACCGAAAACGAGCGCTTTAGATATAAATTTTAGGCGATTAAAGTCGATACGGTTTAAGTAATGCCTGTAATTTGCCGCTTTTACTACTTGCTTTTGATAAAATGCTCGAAATTAATCGAGCGCGTTTTGCGCGCCGAGCGTCTTTTAAAACGTCTAAATTAAGCAGACAAATTCGTCGTGATATTTTATCCTCGCCTCAAAAAATCTCATAAATTTAAACAAGCCCAAATTTATAACGATTGCGTGCCCGCGCCGAGGCGAGCTTAAAACTTTTGCAATTATATCAAATTTAGACAAATTTACCTTGCGTAGATTTTGGAGATGGCTATTAAATTTATCCTCGTCCGAAGCTCCTTATTCCCCGCCTTTTAGTCCCATCCTCACGCGGTTTACGCAGGTAATCGCTAGTAAAAACACCGCTACGTAAAGCACCCAGACGCTCCACTGGGGTAGCTGTCCCAGCAGCGCGTAAACGGTAGCTATAAGCCCGAATAAAAACGCTCGGTCGCTTTTACCCATAGGTCCGTCGTAGCGTCTGCCTCGTCCGTGAATCTGACCTAGCACGCCTAAAAATTCGCTCATAAAAGCTAGAAAAATAACAAGCGAGATAACGTCCCGTCCAAACGGAGCCACGAAAGCAAAGGGTAGATACAGCGCGGCGTCCGAGATGACGTCCGTGGCTTCGTTCAGGTAGCCGCCCAGCGGGCTTTTTTGATTAAACTCGCGAGCCAGCATGCCGTCAATGGCATTTAGCGCCATACGCAAAAACATCCAAGCGGGCAGCAGAAAAAATAGCGTTGAAACTTCGGCGAATTTTATCATAAGTCCGCCCAGCAGAACGGAAATGACGCAGGCTGCGATCGTGACTTGATTTGCGCTGACGCCCGCGCCGTAAAGACGTCTTACTAACGGACGAAGTAAATTTTGAAATTTGGGCTTTAACTCGTAAATCGTCATGAGGACTCCGAAAATTTGATTTTCGTATTGTCGCTTAAAAATGCTTGGAGGCAGATTAAATGTGTAGCCGGCTTTTTGTATGAGCTTTTTTAATCGTCGATTTTTAAAAGCGTTAGGATAGGAAATAAACTATGAAAATATGAGTAAATTATCTCTTCTATCATTGCCGCGATCGGCACTCAATTTTTTTAACGCGGGCTCGCGGCGGTAAAAGTAGCGTTTGCGGCACGATGATAGGCAGCGTGGTAATCTCCATTATGGAAAGCGTACGGTGCAATCATCGCCATATCAGCATCCATCTTCGCTCAATTCCTCTATGCGGGCCGCAAAAATTTATAAATCGTATGGGATTTCATCGCGATAGATTTCAAACTTCGCTCTCCGCCGCAAATGCAATAGACCTTGTCGCGAAAATTCTAAATCATAGCGACGCCGAGCCGGGAAGAGTACTTTTAAATTTTAAAATTTCGCGGCGGCGCAAAGCCTCCGTATTTGCGGATTTAAGGTCAAATTTAAAATTTAATCTTGCCAGATATTTTCGTTTAATTTCAGACTTTTTACGATGGACAGAAAGAATAGAAGCTCGTGCTTGATAGACGCGGCAGGATCAAAGCCAAATACGCTGCGATCCACGCTAGGCTCGAAACTATCGTATCCCGTGCGGATGAAAATATAGACGTTTCTGCCCGAAAAGCTTAAACTGATCGGTCCGCCGGCACCGCTTCTAAAGCGAAGCAAGCGCCGCATAAAGGCGG
>CALIWP010000296.1 GCA_938046705.1 uncultured Campylobacter sp.
GACGAGATGACATTTATCTCAACTGGCGGCGGCGCGAGTTTGGAGCTCATCGAGGGCAAGGAGCTACCCGGCATAAAACCGCTTAGAAAGGCTGTGGAGTGAGGTTTTTAGCAAATTTAAAGTGCAATCATACGAGAGAAAGCTTTGCTAAATACGCTGAAATTTTAGACGCAAATTTAAGCGCAAATGACGACGTGACGGTATTTCCTCCGTTTAGCGCGCTTGATCTTGCGGCTCATAAATTTAAACTCGGCGCGCAAAATTTCTACCCGTGCGAAAGCGGCGCTCACACCGGCGAGATCGGCAAGGCGATGCTGGACGAGTTTGGCGTAAAAAGCGTGCTGATCGGGCACTCCGAACGGCGCGAGCTTGGCGAGAGCGAGGAGCTTTTGCGCGCTAAATTTGACTTCGCCACAAAGGCGGGCTGGCAGATCGTCTACTGCATCGGCGAAAATTTGAGCGTAAACGAAGCAGGTCACACAAAGGAGTTTCTAGCGAATCAGCTAAAAAATATCGACCTTGGTTACGAGCAGCTGTTGATCGCCTACGAGCCAATTTGGGCGATAGGCACGGGCAAGAGCGCGAGCGCAGAGCAGATAGAGGAGATTTTAAATTTCATCCGCGAGCAGACGAGCACGCCGCTGCTTTACGGAGGTAGCGTAAATGCCGCAAATATCGGCGGGATTGCTGGGATAGCAAACTGCGACGGAGTGTTAGTAGGTACGGCGAGCTGGGACGCAACGAAGTTTTTGGAGCTTATACGCGTCGTCTCGTGAGCGTCTTTTAATGAGTTGGAAATTTTAAGTCTGCGACAGGCTACTTGCCTAGTCTCGGGACGAAATTTACTGCGAAACATTTAAATCCGCCTAGCGATATTTCCGCTTATCGATTTATGTTTAGAATTTGACGTTTTGTTAAATTTGAATTGCAAAATTTTTAAGTCAAATTGCGAAGGATTTTTGAGATGATTTTTGGCGATTTTGCTAAAAAGCACTCAAAAGCCAAGCAAATTTTAAAGGAGAAATAATGATTTTAAAAGGTAAAAAAGGCCTCATCGTCGGCGTCGCTAACGCTAAATCCATCGCTTACGGCATCGCCGAAGCTTGTCACGCC
>CALIWP010000297.1 GCA_938046705.1 uncultured Campylobacter sp.
TTTGGTGTTATTTAGCTCGAGTGAGCAAGCGGCAGCGTTTATCGCACTAACCGCCGTATTTTCTCTATCGGTTATGGCTTTATTAAAAGATATGATCGCCTCATCACATCTTTCTTGTTTCATCTGCGAAACGCCGAGGTTGTAGTTTGAAAGTGACTGGTTATAAACAGCTACGTTTTCATAAATTTTTAACGCTTCAAATTTATTGCCACGCTCATAAAGCTGATTGGCCTTATTTATCATTTCATCGATCTTTGAAGCGCCAAAATTTTGCGTTTGGTAGTTGTTTTCTATATTTTTTACGATACTTGCAGTATCTATGTTCTCTTTTTTGTCTTTCTTTAGCAAGATAACTAGCAAAACCACTATCAAGATGATAAGTACTAGAGCGACCACGCCTGCTATTATAAAGAGCTTTTTATTGCTCTTTTTTACAGGGATTGGCTCTGGGATGCTCTCATCTTGTAGCACACCCTCACTTGCGATGCTCTCAAGCGAGACGATCTCTTCAGGTGTCTCGGCTTTTGCCTCTTCAGGCGCTTGCTCTGCTTGCTCGCCAGGTGGTTTTAAAACTACAACCTCTTCTTCAGCCACTACATATACCTTTTAAGAACTTCTGGAATTTCGATAGTGCCATCTGCTTTTTGGTAGTTTTCCATTATTGCTATTAGCGTCCTACCCACAGCTAGACTTGAGCCATTTAGCGTATTTACAAGCATATTTTTCTTGCCATCTTTAAAGCGAATTTTTGCACGCCTTGCTTGAAAATCACGAGTATTGGAAATAGAGCTAATCTCTCTATATTTACCTTGACCTGGTAGCCAAACCTCAAGATCTATCGTCTTTGCCGCGCTAAAGCCAAGATCCCCGCTGCAAAGCAGCATGTGGCGGTGCGGCAGCCCAAGGCTAGTTAGTAAGTCGCTAGCGCACGCCACCATCTCGTCAAGCATCTGCGCGCTAAGCTCTGGAGTCGTGATAGCTACGAGCTCGACTTTTTCAAACTGATGTTGGCGGATCATGCCGCGCGTGTCGCGTCCTGCTGAGCCTGCTTCTTTACGGAAGCACGCCGAGTAGCAAGTCATCTTTATCGGTAGGTTCTCGACGGGTAAAATTTCGTCGTTGTAAAGATTGGTCACCGGCACCTCGCTAGTAGGTATGAGATACAGATCCTCGCCCTGAGCTTTGTATAGATCGTCTTCAAATTTGGGCAGCTGTCCAGTACCGTAAAGCGTGTTTGCATTTACCAAAAACGGCACGTTAACCAGCTCGAAGCCGCGCGCGTTGTTAAAGTCGATCATGTAGTTAACTAGCGCTCTTGATAGGCGCGCTCCCATGCCCTTTAGCACGCAAAAGCGCGATCCTGATAGCTTAACGCCGCGCTCGAAATCAAGCCAGCCTAAGCTCTCGCCAAGCTCCCAGTGCTCTTTTGGCGTAAAGTAAAATTTTGTCGGCTCGAGCACCGTTTTTATGCAGACGTTATCGTCCTCGTCCTTGCCAAACGGCACGTCGTCATCGGTGATATTAGGCACGCAGCTTGCGATGTTTTCCAGTTTTTCCTCGTATGCGCGCACGATCTCGGCGGCATCTCCCATCGCGGCTTTGTTCAAATTTAGCTCGTTTTTTAGCTCGTCGGTGTTCTCGCCGTTTCTAGCCTTTATGCCTAGCTCTTTGCTCTTAGCGTTTTGGATCGCTTGGAAATTTTCTAGCGCTTGACGCTTGGCTTTTAGCTCGTTAAACGTCGTCAAAAGCTCGTTTAAAACCTCAGGCTTTACGTTTTTGCCTTGTAATTTTTTTACGAACTCGTCGTAGCGAGTGTCGAGTAGTTTTAAATTTATCATATCCTCTCCTTAAACCATAAACATAACTTTAGCAAGTATCACGATAACCGCAGCCGCCGCAAACGCAAACGGGTGGATGTTGCCCAGCGGGCTAGGGCGCTTTAGTATAAATTTGCACGTGAGATTGGTCGCTACCGCCGCAAATATCAGCATCGCCAAAATAACCTTTATCATCAAGGCGGTTTGTAAATTTGACGCGAAATATCCGCCCGCCTTCGAGCCGACCCAGCTACTCATCATCATGCCGCCCGTTAAAATCAAAATCAGCACGCAAAGCGGCATGATCTTTATCGCGACGCTTGAGATAGCCTGCTGCGCTTTTTGCGCTATTTCCGCGGGCAGTTTGGCTTTGGCTCTTGAAAAAATAATCACGTCGAAAAATAAAAATCCGACGAAAATGATAGCGCAGATTAGATGAATAAGATGCGCGTAAGGGTAGATTGCTTGCACTTTTTTCCTTTAAATTTATTTGTAAATGCCGGTTGCGGCGCGTATTTTTTCCATTATCGGCGCTGCGACGGCTTGCGCTTTTTTCGCGCCTTCGTTTAAAATTTCATCCACTTCGCCCGCGTGATTTAGATAATAATCAAATTTGCCTCTCGCGTCCGCAAAATAGTCCCAAACCAGCTCGTTTAGATACATCTTAAAGTGTCCGTGTCCTTCGCCGCCGCGCTCATATCTAGCCTGCAAGTCGCGCTGTCCGTCCTCGTCTAAGAATAATTTAGCGATATTATAGACGTTGCAGTTTTGCCACTGCTTAGGCGCTTCAAGCGGCTCCGAGGTCGTCACGATGCTTGAGATTTGCTTTTTTAACTCTTTGGCGCCGGCGAAAATATCTATCGTGTTGCCGTAGCTTTTGCTCATTTTCGCGCCGTCTGTGCCGGGCACGGTAGCTACGTTTTCATCGACTTTATACTCAGGCAGGACGAAGATATCGCCGTGCTCGTTGTTAAATTTGATCGCGATATCGCGCGCGATCTCGACGTGTTGGATCTGATCCTTGCCCACGGGTACGACCTGCGCGCCGTATAGCAGGATATCGGCCGCCATCAAAACCGGGTAGCTAAAAAGCCCGTGATGCGAGGTGAGGCCCTTTGCGACCTTATCCTTGTAGCTGTGAGCGCGCTCGAGCAGGCCCATCGGGGTGTATTGGCTCAGTATCCAGTAGAGCTCTAAAACCTCTTTGACGTCGCTTTGCACCCAAAATACGCTCTTTTGCGGGTCGATGCCCAGCGACAAAAACGCGCTCGCCGCCTCATAAGTGTTTTGTTTTAGCTTCCCTGCGTCGGCGACCGAGGTCATCGCGTGGTAGTTTGCGATAAACATAAACATCTCGCTTTGCCCTTGCGCCTCAACCATTTGTTTGATCGAGGCGAAGTAGTTGCCTAGGTGTAGTTTGCCGCTTGGTTGCAAACCCGTTAGTACTCTCATTTTTCTCTCTTTCTTATTGCTGTGCGTCGTCTTTTGAGTGTCTTTGAATGAGTTTGCAAAAATTTAGCTCGGCGGACTATATGTCCAGCCTACGCTAAATTTTTACTTCACAACATTCAAATCCATCTCAAAATACTTCCGCTTATTAAATTTTACAATCTGCAAATTTAAAAATTTTTTATTTGTCTTTTTTGTTATAAATTTTGCAATTCGTTAAATTTAGACTCGAATTTTTAACTCGCTTAAAAATTCGACGTTTACCGTTTAAATTTCAGCGATACAAACCGCTCTGAATTTGCACGCCGATACGGCCAAACGCTTTCGCATTAAATTTAAACCGCTCAAATTTAAAAATAGAAATTTAAAGCCGCAAATTTTAAAATTTACGCTCAAATTTCAACCGAAATTTTACTTAGTCCTTTTTCTTGATTTTAGTTGCGCCTCGATCTCTTTCGCGACTTGCTCCAGCTCTTTGCCTTCGACGTCGATTATGAGATCGGCGACGCTTTTATACATCTTTTTTCTCTCACTAAAAAGCTTTTTTGCTGCGTTTAGATCGCATAAAAGCGGGCGCTTGGCGTAGTGCATCTGCGCTTCGCCGCTTTCGTCTATTCGCTTTAAAATCGCCTCAAAGCTTGATTTTAGATAGATGATTTTGCCGATTTTTTTAAGGCCTTTGACCTTTGCAAAGCCGCCGCCAGCCGCGATTACCGAGGATTTTACGTTTTTGGCCAGCTTTTTAGCGAGTTTTGCCTCGCATTTTCTAAAATACTCCTCGCCTTTTTTCTCGAAAATTTCTTTAACTTTTAAATTTTGCTCGCTTTCGATCAGCTCGTCGGTGTCTAAAAACAGTTTGCCTGTTTTTTTCGCGATATGCCTTGCTACCGTGCCCTTGCCAACGCCCATAAAGCCGATGAAAACTAGATTTTTACTCACTTTTTCCCTCGTTTTCCTCGTCCGAGCCGCTACGATTTTTTGGGATCAGCACGATTGGAGTGCCCGATAGCTCGAATTTCTCGCGCAGTTTGTTCGTTAGGTAGCGTTTGTAGCTAAAGTGTAGGGCGCGCGGACGGTTCATCACTAGCGCGATTTTTGGCGGCGCGAAACCAAACTGCACCGCGTAGTAAATTTTCACGCTCTTGCCCTTTTCGCGCGGTATCGGGTGCGCTTTTACCGCCTCTTCGATAGCTTCGTTTAGCCTTGCGGTTTGGATTTTTTGCGTGTAGTTTTTATAAACTTCTAAAATCAGCGGATAAATTTTATGCACTCTTTTGCCGCCCAGAGCCGATACGCTGATGATTGGCGCGTAGGCGAGAAATTTAAATTTATCCCTGATCTCGCGGCTAAATTTATCAAAATCTTCCTCGCTTTTGTCCCATTTGTTTAGCACGATGATGACGCACAGCTCAAATTTAGCCGCAAGGCCCGCGATACGCTCGTCAAGCTCGGTTAGCGGCTCGGAGCTATCAAGCACCAAAAGCGCGATGTCGGCTAGCTCTAGCGCGGACTCTGTGCGGTTTAGCGCGTATCTTTCGATGCCTTCTATCTTGCCGCGTTTTCTGATACCCGCGGTATCAACGAACTCAAAAACTCTATCCTCATAGACGAAAGTCTCGTTTACCGGGTCTATCGTCGTGCCGGCTATGTCGCTCACGACCGCGCGGGACTCTTTTACTAGCGCGTTTAGAAGCGAGCTTTTGCCGACGTTTACGCGTCCTATGATGCCTACTTGGATATTTTTACGTTCGTAATCCTCGCGAGCCGAAATTTCCCTAACCACCTCGCCGTCGTCGCCGAAATTTTCTAAAAACTCGTCCAGATCCTCGCCCGTGTCGGGTCTGATCTCGTCTTTTAGCTGCTTGTAGATCCAGTCTGCTAGCTCGTCGATGCCAGCGTTATGGCTAACCGAGATAGCAAAGCTCGTTTTTGCGCCAAAATTTGCAAACTCGTAGCTTCGCAGCTCGTCTTTTTTGCTATCGACTTTATTGATTACGAGCGCGGTCGGTAAATTTAGCTTTAAAAGCGCGTAGTATAGGGCTTTATCCTCGTCGCTAGGCATCATTTTGCCGTCGACCATAAAGATTATGGCGTCTGAGCTTCTAGCTTCGGCTAGGGTTTTTGCCTTAACGTTTTTAAAGAGCTCGCTACTATCGTCCAGTCCGCCGCTGTCGATCAAAACGCAGCTTCTGTCATAAATTTCTATAATCGTTTTGTTCGTATCTCGCGTCGTACCGCTAACGTCGCTAGTGATGGCTATACGTCTGCCGGCTAGGCGGTTAAAGAGCGAGCTTTTGCCGACGTTTGGCTTGCCGACTAAAATTATCTTTTGCAAAATTTTCCCTTAAAAATCCCGTTATATTTACGGCGAAGTTCGCCGCGTTAAATCCCAATTATACAAATTTTTTGCTTACATTGTTTATAAATTTAAGCCGTTTTGCATTACAATACGCCTAAATTTAAAGGAAAAATTTTGTTTCGTAGATACGTTTTGCACCATTTGGGCGCTTATTATATGATCATCGCGTGTATGTTTTTTGCTGCCGTGGGCGGCTTTGCGAAGGTTTTGAGCGAGCAGATGTCTAGCATCGAGGTCGTATTTTTTAGAAACGCCGTCGGGCTTGCCATCGTTCTTTACGCCATTTACAAAAGGCCGCCGACGCATCAAAAAGGCGGGCAGTTTTGTGTGCTGATGTTTCGCGGATTTATCGGTACGATCGCGCTTTTTGCTCTTTTTTACAACATCGCTCATATAAATTTGGGCGCGGCTTATACTTTTCAAAAAACCAGCCCCATTTTCACGGCGATTTTTGCGGCGATTTTCTTAAAAGAAGCTCTTAGTAAAAAGGGATGGGGCGCGATATTTCTGGGCTTTATCGGCATACTTTTTATCATCCAGCCAAATTTAGGCATCAGTAAAACCGACTGGCTGGGGCTTTGGAGCGGCGTGGGGGCTGCGCTTGCGATGCTAAGCGTGAGAACTCTGCGCAAAAGCTACGACACGAGCGTCATCGTGCTTAGCTTTATGGCGTGGGGAACGGCTCTACCGATGCTTTTGATGGGTATTGCGGAGTGGGTCAAATTTGAGCCTCTAGATTTTTTGCTTTCGCCTTTTGTGGCGCCAAATTTTAAAGGCGTAATCCTCATCGTGCTGATGGGGCTTGCGGGCTATTTTTTTCAGTTTTATATGACGAAGGCGTATGCGGCGAGCAAAAAGGCGGGCTCTGTCGCCGCGATAAGCTACATGGATGTCGTATTTTCGCTAGTAGTGGGCTTTTTTATGGGCGATACGCTGCCTAATGCGGCGGCGTTTTTTGGTATAATGCTGGTCGTTATCAGCGGAATAATCGTAGCAAGGGAGAGATGATGATACTAATAGCAGGGCCTTGCGTCATCGAGAGCGAGCAGCTCGTTTTTGACGTGGCAAAAAGGCTAGTTAAATTTAACGAAGATAAGCGGATAGATTTTTATTTCAAATCAAGCTTTGACAAGGCAAATCGCACGAGTATAAGCTCGTTTCGCGGGCCCGGACTTGAAAAAGGGTGCGAAATTTTAGCCAAGGTCAAAAAGGAATTCGGTTTTAAAATTTTAACCGATATCCACGAGAGCTATCAGGCTGCACCAGTAGGCGAAGTGGCCGACGTGCTGCAAATCCCGGCGTTTTTGTGCCGCCAGACCGATCTGCTCGTGGCTGCGGCTAAGACAAAAGCGGTCGTAAATATCAAAAAAGGGCAGTTTTTAGCCGCCTCCGCTATGAAGCACTCGGTGAAAAAAGTGCTAGAAACAAGGGGCATTAGTGGCGATGGATACGAGGTCGCTAAACAAAACGGCGTGTGGCTAACGGAGCGAGGCAGCACCTTTGGCTACGGGAATTTAGTCGTAGATATGCGAAATTTGGTGCTTATGAGGGAATTTGCGCCGGTGATTTTCGACGCGACTCACAGCGTGCAGATGCCAAGCGCTCTTGGCGAAAAAAGCGGCGGTGACGCGAAATTTGTGCCGTATCTAGCGCGAGCTGCGGCGGCTGCGGGCGTGGACGGATTTTTTTACGAGACGCACGTAAATCCTTGCGAGGCGCTTTGCGACGGACCGAATATGCTAAATTTGGACGAACTAGACGCAAATATCGCTCAAATTTTTAAGATAAAAGACGCCCTAGGCGATGCAAACTAAGGGCTTTTTGTGGGTGCTAGGCGGCGCGGTCGCCGAGTGCGGCTGGGCGTACGGGCTAAAACACGCCCAAAACGCCGTAGGATTCGCGCTTACTGCCGCGTTAGTCTGCGTTAGCTTCGTATCGTTTATGAAGGCTATGAAATACTTGCCCGTTAGCGTCGCATATACCGTATTTGTGGGGTTTGGAGCGTTTTTTATCGTGGTCGCCGAAAGCGTTAGCGAATACACCTCAAGCGGTCAGGCGCCAGATCCCTTGCGGCTATTTTTCATAGCGACGCTAGTTGCGGGCGTGCTAGGGCTAAAAAGGCTGAAATCTTGATGCACGTTTTAGCTCTTTTAGCGGCCGGGTGCTGCGAGGTTTTGGGCGTGTTTTTTTCTAACCAAATTTCAAAAAAGCGTCGGCGTGAAAAAGGCAGCGAATTTTTTGATTTTAACCGCGAATTTCGCCCTTTCGCTCTGGCTTTTGAGCTACGCGATGCAGGCGATGGCGATGTCGGTAGCGTACGCGATTTGGACGGATATCGGAGCGATCGGAGCCGTGGGCGTCGGAATAGTGTTCGATAAAGAAAAAATGAGCGCGCAAAAGGCGTTTTATCTATCGCTAATAACGCTAAGCGCGGTAATGTTAAAGATAATTTAAAGGAGAAATCAATGAAAATAATCGAAGGAAATTTGGCTCTAAAAGGCGGTGAGAAGGTCGCCATAGTGGGCGCTAGGTTTAATCATATCATCACCGATAGGCTGGTCGAGGGTGCGAGGGATGCGTTTTTGCGTCACGGCGGGGATGAGGCGAATTTGAGCCTCATTTTGGTGCCGGGCGCGTTTGAGATACCGATGGCGCTTGAAAAGGCGCTAGCTAGCGGTAAATTTGACGCAGTTTGCTGCGTGGGAGCGGTTATCCGCGGCTCTACGCCTCACTTTGACTACGTTAGCGCCGAGACTACCAAGGGTATCGCAAACGTCACACTAAAATACGGCAAACCGGTGACATTTGGCGTACTAACGGTAGATAGCATCGAGCAAGCCATCGAGAGAGCGGGCTCAAAGGCCGGAAACAAGGGCTTTGAGGCTATGACGGGCGTGATCGAGATGCTAAATCTGTATAAAAATTTGGAGGCGTAAAATGGCG
>CALIWP010000298.1 GCA_938046705.1 uncultured Campylobacter sp.
GAAGTTTTATTGTCTGCGTTGAATTTAACTCATATTGTAAAAATTAAATTTACGTTATTTTTTTGGCAAAATAGGTCTATTGGGTTTTAAGTGTGACATAAAGGCGAGAATTTAGCGACTGAATGTAGCTTGTTGGTTCAAAAGAAGCAAAGCGCTCGCCAAAACCGTCACAAATTTACCTCAATCTTCTATCTCAAAGTAGTAAGAAATAGGCAAAATTCGGCCCTTTTTATCGATAAACACGCTTTTGTAGTCTACACTAGCGGCCGTCGCGTTGCCCTCAAAAACAAATATGCTATCGAATTTTGGTTCTATGGCGACCTTGCCGTCTATGTCTAGGCAACCGCTTTTTCTATTTACCCTGAAATTTAACATTCCGCCGTAAAACTCGTCAAATATATAGTCGAATTTTTGTGGCTCAAGGATAAATTTACCGCTTTTATCTATGATACCCCACAGCTCACCGACCCTCACTACGGCACGTTCTTCTTTAAATTTATTTACTTCGTCAAAACGCGGTTCTATCGCGAAATTTCCGCTTTTGTCTATAAAACCCCATTTGCCGCCCGATTTTACGGCCGCTAGCCCTTCGCTAAAGAGCGATGCTAATTCAAATTTAGGCTCTATAACGACGCTTGCGTCCTTGTCCACAAAGCCATAAAGTCCGTTAAATTTTACGGATGCTGAGCCTTCTGTAAACTTTAACGGGTAGTTGAAATTTAGCTTTGAAACGGTAGCGCCGCTTTTGTCTATCACGCTCCATTTATCGCCGATGCGCACCGAGGCTAGTCCATCGGAAAACGACCTTGCCTCGTCGTAGCGCGGAGGAATGATTGTTTTGCCGTTTTTATCCACGTAACCGTATTTCATCCTGCCGTATTTCATCTCGCCCACGAGTATCGCGCCATCTCTAAAGGCTATACTCATATCGTCAAATTTGGGTTCTACTACGACCTTGCCTGTTTTATCTATGAGGCCGAATTTGCCGTTTTTGGCGATGCCTGCTAGCCCCTCGGTAAAGCTAGTTTTAAAGTCCATACCGGGCGCCAAACGCACGGTAAATCTGCCGTTTTCGTCCATAAAAAAAGTCTGTTCGCCTATAAAAACCACGCAAAGACCGTCAGAAAAGGTTCCCGTGACCATAAAATTTTTACCTACGGCTTTTATGTCGCCGTCTTTATCTATGGCATTACCGTCCGCAAAAACTAGCGCATAGTCCGCTAGTTCACCTTGTCCGATTATCTTGGCTTCGAGACTAAGCAAGCCTAAAAGTAGCATCGCTAAAATTTTTTTCATTTTTGCCTTTTTGTAAATTTGAGGCTAATTTATCCCACTTAGCAGCTCTTGCGTTTTGTTCAAAGCTAAAGCCCTCTTCGGCGCCTTGCTTGAGGAAGTTATCTATAAATTCTTTTTTCGAGATGGCGAGGTCTAGCTCTTTGTCGCTACCCTTTTGATACGCGCCGATGCGGCCGGTCATTTTATTTGTCATGCCTCTGAGCTGGTTGCCGCGGCTAGGTTACCGTTTTTATCTAGCGCGACCGCGCCCGCTTTTTTGGTCGAGCCGTCCATGATCGAGGCGTCGAGCTCGTTAAATCCGTCGGCGGTAAATACCGCACCCTTGCCCGCGTTAAAATTCGGATCGTCCTCAAGCACCATAATGGCCGCCGTTACGGCATCCATCGCGCTGCCGCCCCGTTCAAGCACGGCTTGACCGGCCAAAAGCGCCCGGTTCATCGGCTCCTCGCGGATTTTAAATTCCTCCTTGGTTAGATCAAGCCCGCTGGTGCCGCCGTGAATGACGATAACGGGGGAAAATTTCTCCTGCGCATTCGCAACCGTTAGCCCGAGCAGGGCCAAACTCGCCGCCATAAAAACGACCTTTGAGAGTGAAAAGTGCTTCATATCTCATCCTTTCGAAAAAATTGGAGAATTTTTAAGAAATGATATAACTTTGCACTTTTCTTTTCGCTTAATCAAATGCGAATTCAGCTGGATCTAGATCTAATGCTTTGAGATTAGAATTAAGCTTTCGCTGTCAAATTTAACGTAATTTAATTTATGGCACAATCTGATGGATCGATTTAAATTTTATAAATTTGAGTTTGTGTGTCAGTAAAATTTAATTACCGCAGCTCGATAAATTTCAGCCGCGCGTCATAAAATTTTAGCGCGCGGTCGTATTTTAAACGGCGCTACGCAGGCGGGCAAGCTCAAGCACGCAACCGCTAGCAAAACGCCTCAAACTCGCCGCAGCGACCATATAGTGTGCTAAAACATAAGCGCAAGGCGCTTATAGGTGATGAAATCAAAGCGCACGATCATTTAGTGTTGCGTCGGAACCGACGCCA
>CALIWP010000299.1 GCA_938046705.1 uncultured Campylobacter sp.
CTTGACTATCGACGCCATAAGGAAGCACCTCGCCGTTTATCTTGCCGCTTACTTTACCGTCCTTGATATATATGAGTCGGCGAAGCCCGTGCTCGTTATCCTTGCCTACAGTTAAAGGCTTATCGACTTCTATATCGATCATGAAGCCAAACTCAAGCTTTGGTTCTTTGATGTCTTTTGCCGAAATTTCAGCGGCTGCGAGCCCTAAAGAAAATATCATCGCAAACGCTGCGATAAAAATACCTTTTCTCATGCGTTCTCCTTTATTTTGGATTTGTAATGAACATTATAGCTAGTTTTTGAATAAAATCTTAAAACTTTAACTTAAATTTTATATTTTATAAATTTGTGCATTAAATCGTAACAAATTATGTAGCCTGCTTGCCTGTAAGAAAATTTTAAAGTTATAGTTTTATGCCGCTACAAAAGACAATTATGATAAATTTTAAACGAATGGATTTATGTTAAATTTAATAATAGTCTAAAACATATAGCGCTAGAATCTTTATACAAATTTTATCAAAGGCTATAAATGTCGGCCGTTGTTTTAATTATTATGATTTCATTTGCTTGGGCTATAGTTATATATCAGATTTATTTGTCAAATTTAAACAAAATACTAAAATTTGTGTCAATGCTAACATGCCTAGCGATGTCGGGCGTTTCGACTTTATTTTCCGTGCTTTTAACGCCGTTTTTTCTAGGACTTTTTCAAAAAAGACAAATAAAATTCGACAAAAAAATCGTTTTCATATTAGCAATATTGCTTGCTTCTATAAGCTTTATAGACGTTAAAAACCGCATCGTTTACGAATATAAATGCAATATCCAAAAAGACTATGAAATAATCGTACTCGATAGCAACTTTACGTTAAGCGATTTAGACAATATGTATGTGGATTTTTTAGGCGAACAGGATGACTCTAAATTTACCAAAAAGCTAAACAATATAAATATTTACAGCGATACGCATAAGACAAAAGTGGTAGCTAAAATTTACAATATTTATTGTCCAAATTCGTTTATTTTAGCTAGTATTCAGAAGGAAATATCCGGCACGGAAGGTGGACTATCTTGCGGGTATACTAAAACGGGTTTGTTGCAATATAACTATGAATTAAAACAGATACTTGCGGAAAAATTGGCCAAAAATAAGCGATAGAATTTTTAAATTTTAGCTAATAATACCACAAATTTTAACGTAAATCTTTACTTTATAATGTCAAATAGCTTAAACTACTGCAAGCCCATAAATTTAGTCTAAAGATGAAAATTTAGCCGTCCCCAAACCCTCAAATTTACCCCTACATAAAGCTCGGCGCGTCGTTTGAAAAAAGGATCAGATCGCCCGCTTTAGTGTTTTGTGCCAGGGCTTCTTGCATTTTTGATTTGTCCTTGATGACGATGACTTTTGGCCTGCTTAGGTGCTTTAGCAGCGCGACGGCGTTTAGCGAGCTTGTCAGCATAACGATATCAAAGGTTTTGTTGATGATCTTGCTTAGTTTTTCGTTCTCCTCGTCGCTGCTCTCCATGATGCCGGGCGTCACGAGCACCTTGCGCCCCTCGTAGCTGGCGACTAGCTCGTAGCTCGCGCTCATACCGTTAAAGTTACCGTTAAAACCGTCATCGATGATGATTTTGCCGCCGGCATCGATGCGCTCGAGTCTGTGCTCGACGTTTTTTAGACGCGCAAGAGCGGAGGCGATCCTGGCCTCGTCTAACCCCAGATATAGTGCGGTTTTGACACAGACAGCTAGATTTGCGGCGTTAAATTTACCAAGTAGCGGCGAGCTAAATTCCCTCTCGCCAAGCTTAAATTTAACCCCATCCAAGCTCGCCTCAACGCCGCTTAGGTCTTTGTCGTAAATTTCTATCTTTTCGCCCTCGTTTGCCTGCGTACTGCTGTGCACGAAAGCCTTTTCTAAGCGCTTTGAGCGAAGAGCCTCAAGCTTCGTGGCGCGGATATTTTCAAGCGTTTTAAAGTACTCGATATGCTGCGCGCCGATCTCGCCGACGATAGCGATGTACGGGCTCAAAAACTCCGTGATCTGTGCGATGTCGCCTTTTAGGCGCGCGCCCGCCTCGGCGATATATATCTGCGTACCGACAGCAAGCTCGTTGTTTACGTCTTGGATGAGGCCTGCTAGCGTGTTTACGCTGCGAGGTGTTTTGCGGCAAACGAAATCGTTTTTAAGCAGCTCAAATAGGAAATTTTTGATGCTGGTTTTGCCAAAACTCGCAGTTATCATGATGATTTTGAGCTCCGGCATCGAGGCTAGCTTTTTGCGCGCGCTGTTTTCGTAGGCCTTAAATTTAGCCTTTTCCAGCAAAAAGCTAAGCGCAAAAGAAACCACGAGCGGCAGGACGACGCCTAGATTTACGCGGTACTGCGTCGCTATATAAACGGCGTAGCTAGCGATAACGGCGAGCGCTAAGATAACAAAAAATCGCTTGACTCGCGGCGTAAAAACCAGCTTTTTATCGAGTTTTTTATGCCAAAGAGCGAGGCTTGGCACCAGTGCAAAGTAAAAATAAATCCAGAAAAATCGCTCCGCCCCGTAAAAAAGCACGATCGGCACGATAAGGAAAAACACGTGCCACAGCGGCCTAGTGAAGTGAAACAGCACGCGCTCAAACTTGTAGGAAAACCACTGAAGGCAGGTGATGAGATAAAATCCGAGCGCAAAGGTAAATAAAATCTGCGTCGCGGCAAGGCCGATATTTATGAGGGTTTCGTTCATTTTTTCTCCTAGGTTTGTTTGAGGCGGGCTTTCCCTGCCGCTTTTGCCAAATTTGACATTTTGCAGTTTATTTTTGCAGGCTTGACGTAAATTTCGATAGTTTTTCCGTTAAATTTGAGAGCTAAATTTAAACGCCCTGCTTTATTTTTGTGCCGTAAAATGTAAATATTTATCAGCCGAGATTTTACAGATTTTGGGCTTAAATTTAGCTCGTAAATTTGATGTAGGCCTGCCAAACCCGCATAAATTTAATGCTGATATCGTAATCCAAGGCGCTAGCTTAAGTCAAACGTTTGCTGCACCGGCTTTTTTGGGATTTTTTGATCACCCGGCTCATCTTTTGGCAAAATTTGATTTTGCTCGTC
>CALIWP010000300.1 GCA_938046705.1 uncultured Campylobacter sp.
GCACTAAAGGCTCAAACGATCCGTATCCAAGCGCCGATTCCAGGCAAAGATGTCGTAGGCATCGAGGTACCAAATCAAAATTTAGAAACTATATACCTAAAAGAAATTTTAGAGAGCGAAGTCTTTAAAAATGCAAGTAGCCCGCTAACTATGGCACTTGGCAAAGATATCGTCGGTGCTCCTTTTGTGACAGACCTTAAAAAACTACCTCATTTGCTAATCGCTGGAACTACAGGATCTGGCAAAAGTGTGGGTATAAACGCGATGCTTTTAAGCTTACTTTATAGAAATAGCCCACAAACTTTGCGTCTAATGATGATCGATCCAAAAATGCTTGAATTTAGCATATATAACGATATCCCACATCTTTTGACGCCTGTTATCACAGAGGCTAAAAAGGCGATCACTGCACTTGCCAATATGGTCGCTGAGATGGAGCGAAGATATAAGATAATGAGCCAAACTCGTACGAAAAATATAGAGAGCTACAATGAAAAGATGAAAGAGGAAGGCGGCGAGCAGTTCCCGTACATCGTTGTGATCATTGACGAGCTTGCTGATCTTATGATGACTAGTGGCAAGGATGTGGAGCTTTATATCGGCCGTCTAGCACAGATGGCAAGAGCTAGCGGCATACACTTGATAGTGGCAACCCAGCGCCCAAGCGTTGATGTCGTGACTGGCCTTATAAAGGCAAATTTGCCAAGTAGGATAAGCTATAGGGTAGGGCAGAGAATCGATAGTAAGGTCATCTTGGATCAAATGGGAGCTGAGAGCTTGCTCGGACGCGGAGATATGCTGTTTACGCCTCCTGGAAGTCCTGGTGTGATAAGACTGCATGCGCCTTTTGCGAGCGAAAAAGAGATAGAGACAATCGTAAATTTCTTAAAAGAGCAACAAGATGTAGTTTATGATGAGAAATTTTTAATAGAAGAAGGCACAAGCGGAAGTGTGGCCGCTGGTACTCTAGGAGAAGATGAGCTTGACGAGCTTTACGAAGAGGCCAAAGAGATCATTTTAAGTGAGCAAAAAACGTCGATCAGTTATCTGCAAAGACGTCTAAAAATAGGTTACAACAAAGCTGCAAATATAATCGAACAAATGGAGAAAATGGGTGTTTTAAGCCCAGTGAATGCAAAAGGACAAAGAGAAATTTTATAGCTAAAGTCATAAATTGCTTTAATTTTAGAATTTTAATTTTTATTAAAATTCTAAAAAGTCTTGACAAAGCACATTAAAATCTATATAATTACAACTCTTAAAAACATTGGGGTATCGCCAAGCGGTAAGGCAACTGGTTTTGGTCCAGTCATTCAGAGGTTCGAATCCTCTTACCCCATCCACTTTTTAAATCCAAAATAATACTTATCGCGGAGTAGAGCAGTGGTAGCTCGTCGGGCTCATAACCCGAAGGTCGGCGGTTCAAGTCCGTCCTCCGCAACCAAATCTAAAATTTATCCTTCACTTACTCCAAAAAATCAAATTTTGAATTAAAGAAAATTATTTATGAACTTTGACGTATCTCAAATTTTAATCATTTTGCTGTTAATCGTAATCGTTTTGCTGGCTTTAAAGCTATTTAAAAAGCAAAAAATCAAGCAAACTAGATATAAAAGCGATAGCGGCGATACGGTAAAAAGCCGTGCCGAACTCATCGTGGCAAATTGGCTATTTTACCGCGGCATAGAGTTTATCTACGAGAAAAAGGTGCCGACCAAAGAGCGCGTTATTAGCGATTTTTATCTGACGCAAAGCGAAATTTATATCGAATTTTGGGGACTTGAGACGCCGCAATATCTAAAAAGAAAAAGTAAAAAAATCAAAATTTACAAGAAAAACCGCCTAAAACTTATCCAAATGAACGACGACAGCTTGCGCGATCTAAACACGTTTTTTGCCAAAGAATTTGCAAGACTCGGCGCAAAATATCAAATCAAGCCAAAGCCGTAAAATCGTCAAATTTCGTAAACGCTATCGCATATGTAGCAAATTTGTATGCCGATACGGCTGTTAAATTTTGCCGATACAAAATTTATTAAATTAAAACAACCAACTATGTTAAAGGCGTTTGCAGTCGTTTGAAAAATAGATATTAGTAAGGTATAAGAGCTGAAGTCGCCGATCGCAGTGCGCGTGCGATAAAAACCGTTTGAGCAAGAGCGCGGATATGGTCGTTAAAAAGATTTACCGCTCGCGTAACGCTAGGCGAGTGTTTATGCTTTTAAGGTCGGCAAATTTGCTCCAAAACAGTTCCAATCAGCGGCGAGTTTGATCAAATTTAGTCGCCGCGATGAAAAACAACCCAAATCGTATCGCGCTCCATTTTAAGGTTTGACAAATTTAATCAAAATAACAATTCTTGTAAATTTGCCTCACGCATATTATTATCGCCAAATTTAACCTTTAACATTTTCAAGGTGCGGGTTATGCCCAAAATCGGTCAAATTTGATAAATCCGTAAAAATTAAACAAAAACTTACAAGCCTGGTTGCTTCGTTTAAATTTAACCAAAGTCCGTTCGTGCCGCGTTTGGCTACGTCTAAAAGTCCGTAAAATCTCAAGCCAAGCCCGCGCAAAAGCCTAAATTCAAAGCTAAAAATGTATAATTACCCCAAATTTTTAAACAAGGAATAACAATGGATAGAGTAGAGCAGGCCATAAACGACATCAAAAACGGCAAAATGGTCGTCATGGTCGATGATGAAGACCGCGAAAACGAGGGCGATCTGGTATTTGCGGCGACCTTTAGCGACACGCAAAAGGTAAATTTCGCCATAACTCACGCAAAAGGCGTGCTGTGCCTCGCGCTAAACGAGGAGATCGCGCGTCGCCTCGATCTAAATTTGATGGTGGATAAAAATACGTCCTGCCACGAGACGGCGTTTACCGTCACCATAGACGCCAAAAACACGACGACGGGCGTGAGCGCATACGAGCGCGACGTCACGATCCGCCTAGCCGCCGATCCGATGTCAAAGCCGCAGGATTTTGTCCGCCCGGGACATATCTTCCCGCTCATCGCTAAAAAAGGCGGCGTGCTAAGCCGCACGGGGCACACAGAAGGATCGGTCGATCTATGCAAGCTTGCCGGCCTAACGCAAGCAGCCGTCATCTGCGAGATCGTAAAAGAGGACGGAAATATGGCCCGCAGACCTGATCTAGAGGCGTTTTGCGAGAAATTTGGACTAAATATGGTCTCGGTCTCCGAGCTCGTGCAGTACCGCCTAAAACACGAAAGCCTAATCGAGATAAAAGAAAAAAGCGCGGCTAAGATAGCAGGCTTTGACGCCCTAAAATGCGAGATCCTAGATCACAAGGGCGAGCGCCACTATGCCTTTGTTTTTGGCGAGATAAAGGACAAAACCGCGGTCAAATTTCATCAAATTTCAAGCGACGTGGAGCTGCTTTGCTCGGATAAATTCGACGACTTGCGCGGCTCGCTCGAGTATCTAGCTAAAAACGGCGGCGTCGCGGTGTTTTTACAAGGCGAGGAGAAGTGCGGCGGACAGGTCAAGGACTACGGCATCGGCGCGCAAATTTTACACAAGCTAGGCGTCAGCCGTATCGAGCTTTTAAGCGCGAATAAAAACAAAGATTTCGTCGCGTTAAAAGGCTTTGGGCTTGACATCGCGGGCTATAAAGAGTAACGCAAACGGGCCTAGCGAGGTTGCGCGGGCCTTTGCCAAGACGCTAAATTTGGGGCTTTTGTACGCGGACAAAAAGGGCGTCATAAAATTTATCAATAAAAAATTCGAGCGGATTTTCGCTCTAGCGCCCAAGGTTTTTTACGGAGCGAAATTTGACGAGATGATCGCTGCGGCGCAGGGGCTGGGTGAGCTAAAAAGCTTTGAAAATCTCAAAAATAGCCCGCTAAACTCGAGCGATTTTATAGTAAAAAAGGGCGAAAAAAGCTTCAGGCTAAACGTTTCAAACGTGCTTGAGGGCGGGGTGAAATTTGACGGATTTATCCTCGCGGTCACCGATGTCACGCACGAAAAAGAGCTCGAAAAAAAGGAGCTTGAGCAAAGGCGCTCAGTGCTGGTTCACGCCAAAACCGCGCTGGTAGGCGAGATGATAAACTCCATCTCGCATCAGCAGCGCCAGCCTCTAAGCGCGCTGGGGCTGTATCTAGATAACATCGAGGAGTGCGCGAGCGAGGGCGAATTTGAGCGCATACCGGCTCAAATCGCAGCCTGCAAAAAGAGCCTAAGGCTAATGGATGAAACGATAAAGGCGTTTAGAAATTTTTACGCCAGCGGCGAGGGGGCGGCGAAATTTGATCTCGTTAATATCATAAACGAGCTTATTTTGATAGTGCGGCCCGAGCTAAACTCTCACGGTATCGAGCTAAAATTTGCTCACGAGAGCGGAAAATACGAGCTAAAAAGCGTCGCTAGCTACGTGAGGCAGATCTTGCTATCCTTACTCTCAAACGCCAAGGACGCGCTAGTTGAAAGCGGACGTGATACGCCGCAAATTTTAATCGAGCTAAAGAGAAAGGGCGGGCTATTTTGCGTGAGCGTGAGCGATAACGGCGGCGGGGTTAAGGCGGATAGAGATGAGATTTTCGAACCGTTTTTTACGACGAAAAATATAGGTACGGGCACGGGGCTAAACGTAGCTAGGGAACTCGCCGTAAAAAAGCTAGGCGGCTCGCTGGAGCTTGAAAGTGCCGTAAATCCGACTAAATTTACGCTATTTTTAGGCGAAATTTAGACGAGGCGGTAAATTTAAAAATTAGTTTGCAAACTTAAGAAAGACAAGCAAGAAACGAGGCTAGCGTGTATAGCAAAATAAAAAATATCTTAAACGGCGTAAATTTGCTCATCGTCGAGGACGACGAGAGCCTGCGCGAAAGCATCAAAATATCGGTCGAAAGCTACGTGAGCGAGGTTTACGCCTGCGCAAACGCAAAAGAGGCGCTGGAAGTTTTTGAAGCAAAGGACGTAAATTTGGTGCTTTCTGATATCAACATGCCGCACATGAACGGTCTTGAGATGGCGGCTCGTATAAGGGGGCTGGATAAAGACGTGCCTATTATATTTCTTACTGCATACGGTAGCGACGAAAACATGCTTAGCGCGATAGAGCTAGGAAGCTTTGGCGTGCTAAAAAAGCCGTTTGAAAAGCGCGATCTAATCATGCAAATGAGCTTTGCGGCGAATAAATTTAAAAACGATTTTGCCCAGGTCGATTTAAAAAACGGCTTTAAATTTAACGCCTTTAGCAGACAGCTAACAAAGGATGGCCGGCCCGTGGCGCTAACGAAAAAAGAGCAAAATTTGCTACATCTTTTTCTCAAAAATCAAGGGCGCGTCGTGAGCTTTGAGATGATCGAGACGTGCGTCTGGCAGGAGGGCAGCTGCACCGCCGACGCGATACGAAGCTTTGTGTATAAACTACGCAAAAAACTCTACCCCGAACTCATCCAAAACGCGCAGGGCAGCGGATATGCGCTTGTCCTAGCCGAGCAAAATCAACGAACCGTGAGTCAAACGAGCTATATCTGAGGCAAGACGGCTTAATCAAAAATTCATAGTTTAAATACAAAATGCGGCGCTTTTAAATTTGGCGTCTGCAAAGACCGCAATGATAAATTTAATACAAAACTCGGCGATTATAATCCGTTTAAAATTTACGTTTTCTTAAAAGCGTAAATTCAGCATAAATTAAAATTTAA
>CALIWP010000301.1 GCA_938046705.1 uncultured Campylobacter sp.
CAAAACGGCGATTTATAGAGCATATTTTTAAATTTGATTTTGCTATTATGTTTGAATTTTGCGCAAATTTGCCGAGAAATTTAACAAACCTGTAAAAACCAAAAGATGAAATACGGCAAATTTGACCGCGCTGCTTTTTGTAAAATTTGACGAAACGACATGGCAAATTTGGTTGGCATAAATTTAATGTAGGCCATTTAAATTTTGCCGCCAGCTACAAGCCTTGCAAATTTAGACTTTGGATTTTATCTTCGCCAGCCACTCGTCCAGCGTTTTTTCAAAGCCGATACCGTTGCTCTCGTAAAATTTAAGCGGCTTTTCGAGGTATTTTTGCTCCACCCAGCCGCCAAAGCTATGAGGATACAGATAGTCCTTGGCCTCGGGCGCAGTGTTGATCAGATAGGGCGGGATCTTTAGCGGCGGCTCGTTTTTGACGTAAGACAGTGCGGCGTTTATGGCCTTGTAGCTGGAGTTTGACTTTGGCGAGTGAGCCAGATACATCGCGCATTGAGCCAGGATTATCCGCGCTTCAGGAAAGCCGATCTTGCTAACGGCAGCTAGCGCGTTAGCGGCTAAATTTAGCGCGTTAGGGTTAGCATTACCGATATCCTCGCTAGCAAATATCGCCATCCTGCGCGCGATAAAGTCAGCGCTCTCGCCCGCGTCGATAAGCCGCGCCAGATAGTACATGACGGCGTTTTCGTCGCTACCGCGCAGGCTTTTTATAAATGCGCTTGCTAGCCCGTAATGCACATCGTCCTCGCTAACACCTTCGCTAACCGCGTTAGCTCGCAGCGTTTTTAAATTCTCTAACGTTATTTCTTCGCCCAGACTAACGGCAAACTCGAGCAAATTTAGCAGCCCACGCGCGTCTCCTCCGCTGCTTTTTACGAGATAGGCTTTGGCTTCGTCCGAGATGTCAAATTTAATCTCGCCGCGCACGCGCTCGAGCAGCTTTTCAAAATCCTCGCTCGCAAGCGGCTTAAACTCAAAGAGCATCGAGCGGCTGCGGATGCCCGAGCTTAGCGTGAAATAGGGATTTTCGGTGCTGGCTCCGATGATGGCGGCGCGGTAGTTTTCCATCGGTATCAGCAGGGCTTCTTGCTGCGTTTTGCTGAGGCGGTGGATCTCGTCGATGAAAAATAGCGGCTTAGAGAGCGCGTTTTCGTGGTTTTTTAGGATTTTGCGAAATTCCTCAATCTTTAAATTTCCGCCGTCAAATTCGTAAAAATCATACTCCATCGACCGCGCGACGACGCGAGCAAAGCTAGTCTTGCCGCAGCCTGCCGGCCCGTAAAATATACTGTGCGGGATTTTTTTGTTTTCGATAAATTTTTTAAAAACTCCCACCAGCTCGCGCTGTCCGCAGATCTCGTCTAAACTGCGCGGGCGAAATTTCAAGGCGAAATTTTGCAAATTTGCTCCTTTTAAATTTTAAGGCATTATAGTCAAATTTAAATTAAGAAGCGGATTTGCGGGAGTGGGTGGTCAAACTTGGGCGGGTAAAAAGCAAAATTTGATGCTAGCGTCCTACTCCCAGCAAATGCAAAATTTGAACCAAAACGAGCCGTCAAAAACGGTAAATTTAACAGCAAAAGCGAGCCGAATTTAAACCAAATTTAGCTCGCTCGCCACGTCAAATTTAAAACGTCTTTTCAAAATCTACGTAGAAGTTCCTGCCTTTGCCCACTCTGGTCGTATTTTTAAATCCGTTTGCGAAAATGTACTCTTTGTTAAAGATATTGTTTACGCCAAAGCTGATTTTTAGCCCTTTGTTTAGCAGATAGCTGTCGAAATTTTTCGGCTCCCATCGGCCTTTAAAATTTACGATAGTAAAGGTTTCGTCTACGTATTCGTATTTTTGGCCGCGCATGACGTAGTATTTCTCGTCGTTGTTAGGCCTAAACCAATGCGTCATGTCGCCGCCCAGACTAAGCCCCCACGGCTCGTATCTATACATCGCGCCCAAAGTTAGCTTATCAGCATAGACGGTGAGTATCTTTTTGGTCGCTTTGTCGTAAATTTTCGTATGGTCGTATCCGAGCGAGAATGTAAGGTTGTTTATCGCGTATTTGGACTCGATCTCGACGCCTCGGCGCTTTGCGTTATCGACGTTTTCGTACATACCGTAGCGTCTGCCCGGCGCTTCGGCGTCAAATGGCGGATTGCCTTTATCCGGTCTCGCTTTTAAATTTATCATATCTTTGATGTTGCCGTCGTAGTAAGTGGCTTTAAAATACAGCTCATCATCGCCCAAAAGCCCCTGCTTGTCGACAGAAAAGCCCACTTCGTACTCTTTTGCGATTTCAGGTTTTAGGTCGGGATTTGGTATGTACCAGTAGTGCGGATTTAACGGGCCGGCCGATGACGTTTCGTTTGGAGTAGGTCCTCTAAAGGTCTCCGCATAACCCGCGAGTAAATTTACGCCGTCAAAGACCTCGTATGCAAGGCCGAGTTTTGGGGAAAATCTAGACTCGGAGTATGAGTTGCGATCGCCGCTTTTGACTCCGCGTTTAAATTTATCAAACCTGCCGCCCAGAGTAAACTCAAATCTACCTACGCTAAATACATCTTGCGCGTAGATACCGAGGTCTTTGTAAAAATTCGGAAACGAACCGAAGTCGCTAAGCGCGCCGTTGTACCAAAATATCGCGTCCTCTTTTCTGTGTTCGTAGTCGATGCCGGTAACCAGCCTGTGCTCTAGCATGCCGGTGTCAAAGAGGCTTTCGTTTTTGAGCCTGACGCCCCATCTGTCGTCTTTGTTTTTGTAGTCGATGTAGACGGGATTGCCTCTACTAAAGCCTGTTCTGATCCTGTGATTTAGGGCTTTTGCGTTGTAGTACTGAGCGGAGAAATTTATCCACCTGTTATTTAGCGGAGTGTATTTGTATATCACGCTATAGTCTCGCTGTTTTAGACGTCCCGAGGTAGGTAGCTCCGCGTCCTCGCTCCAGAAAAGCGACTGCCAAGGCGAGGAGGAGAATTTTTCGTGATAGTTAAATACGCTAGCCTCCAAAGCATGCTCGTCGGTTATCGCCCACTCGGCTTTGGCAAAGACGGTGTTTACCTGCTCGTCGTTTTCCGCGTATTTCACGCCCGAGCGTTTGCCGTCTCTAGCCATCTTTATCTTGCCGAAATCCGCGTGCTTGCCATAGAGTAAAATGCCGAAATTTTCCGTAGGTTTAGCTGCGATGGCGGCTCGATTCGAGTTCATGTGGTTGCTCTCTTGGCGGTGGCCGATCGTGACGCCGTAGTCGCTGCCCGGGTTTATAAAGTCGCTCACGTCCTTGGTTCTCATACTAACGATACCGCCGATCGCGCCGCTGCCGTGCAGCACGGAGCTAGCGCCCTTTACGACCTCGACGCGTTTTAGCAAGTCGTTATCCACGCGAAAGGTTGAAATTTGATTAGAAAAAAGCGAAGGCGAGCGCTTGATACCGTCTTGTTCGATGATGACGCGCGCTTCACTTTGATAACCAAAGCCGCGGATGTTGTAGTACTGGCCGACTTGTCTACCGTGGTCGTTTCCGAGCATTACGCCGGGCACCGAGCCAAGGGCGTCGATGACGGACGGCGATTTTACCAGGTCGTTTTGATTTAGGACGCTGACTTGGCCCGCGTATTTAGCGACGTCGGTTTCGCTCCTGTTTGCCGTGACGGAAACCATATCTAGCTTTACAGATCCGGTTGCATTGCTGTCGGCTCGCTTAAATTTGCCATCCACTCCTCCCGTCTGTGCGAGAGCCGAGGCTGCACTCAGTAAAACTGCAGCCGAAATAATGCTAAATTTACCCATGACATCCCCTTTATATTAAGAAATTGATAATAGATATAATTTTATCTATTTTTTATTTAAATTAACTTTTATTTTTAACGAGATTTTTAAATTTGATTTACGAAAAAAGGAAAGAAAAAGGATATAATGCCCGCCTATTTCATCTAAGGAGAATATATGAAAAAGTCATTGTTAGTAATCGCCGCCCTTGGCGTAATGAGCGCAAATGCCGCTGCCACGGTTGAGCTTTCGCCTTCTTGCGAAGAGTACTTTAAACTGGTCGACGAGTTCGTCGAAAAAACTAAAGACAACCCGCAAATGGCGGCTATGAAATCTACTTACGAAGATCAAAAAGCCCAGTTCGCTCAGCTTCCTCAAGACTCTCAAGAGGCCGCTTGCAAACCTGCCCTTGAACAAATGAAGCAAGTTATAGCTACGCTACCTAAATAATTTTTATCCCTCCGCTTGGAGGGATTTTTTGTTTTTTCAAATTCTTAGTTACTATCCAAATTTTATATATTTATCAAATTTGCCGCCCCAAAGCGCAAATTTAATCCCGAATAATCTTCGCCTTCGCCGTTATGCTCGCGATCTTTAGCTCGTAGATATTCATCGCTTTTAGTCCGTGAGACGCTGCGACGTCAAAGGTACGCATGTAGTTTGGCGTGTATTTTTCGCTAAGTAGCCGCAGCGCGTGCAGCCTCGCCGCTTCGTCCGTCACGGTGTAGGCCTTGGTTATGGCGACGGCGGATTTGTACTCGGTCGTAAAAACTTTCGCGCCAAGCGCCTTGCCGTCGTCCTTGATCGCATCTAGCTGCTCGTCTGTTAGAACCGGTACCCGCGCGTAGCTCACGCAAACTAACGTCACGCTCTTGCCGTCTTTTAGTAACTTTGCCTTAGAACCCGCAGGAGCGCCGTGCAAAAATACGCTCTCACCCTCGCGTACGACCGAGATTGGCACGCTAAAAATCTCGCCCGCCTCACCAATGCAAGAGATCGTGCCGTATTCGCACGCATCGATGATCGCAAGCCCCTCCTGCGCACTTAGTTCTCTATCTTTTCGTCTCATTTTCCGCCTTTAAATTTTTGAAAATTATAAAATTTAAACCCTAAAAAAGTGTATAATTTCGCAAATTTAAAGGACGGCAATGAGAAAAATATTAATATTTTGCGCTCTGGGCGCACTGGCTTTAGGCGCTCAAAACGCGTGCGAGGAGTACGTGAAGCAAAGCAAAATTTACCTAAACGAGCTTTACGAAACAAAATCCAAGCAGTTAAAAGACGATCCGCAGGCCTTTAGGCTCTTTGAGCTTAAATTTGACGAGCTACAAAAGGCACAGGAGGGCCAAGCGGCGCTAATCATGCAAAGCGGCGACGAGAAATTTTGCGAGCGCGAATCTGCCAAGATAAAATCCATGCTAGACGAGATGAGGGCGGAAAAGGCGGAAAAGTAGGCGTTTGTATAGACAAATTTGAGTTGCTTTTGCCGAGTAGGGCCAAAATCTCTACAATCAAATTTGAAACCCGCCAAACCTAGTCTGGCAAGCTTTTGAATGCAAATTTGACGTAGCCTGGCGCAATTAAAACCGCATGCTTACTAAATTTTACAAACTCGCTTTAGCCAAATCATAAAAGCTCGTTTTGTCGCAGCCGCATAAAAGCACACTAACTAGCGTTGTTTAAATCCCAATCTATCGGCGCTTTGCCGTGTTCGGCGAGATACAAATTCGCCTTTGAAAAGTGCCTGCAACCAAAAAACGCGCCGCGCGCTAACGGACTTGGATGCGCTGCTGTTAGTACAAGGTGTTTGTTAGCGTTGATGAGAGGGATTTTGGCCTTAGCCGGGTTGCCCCATAGCATGAAAACAACGTTCTGGGCGCGATCGCTAAGCTTCCTGATCGCAGCATC
>CALIWP010000302.1 GCA_938046705.1 uncultured Campylobacter sp.
GCTTTAACAGCCAAGATGAAGCGATAGAGGGGATCTCAAGCGGCAAGGTAAACAAGGGCGACGTGGTCGTCATCCGCTACGAAGGGCCGCGCGGAGGCCCGGGCATGCAGGAGATGCTAAGCCCTACAAGCCTAATCATGGGGCGAGGGCTCGGCGCAGACGTGGCGCTGATCACGGACGGGCGTTTTAGCGGCGCTACGAGGGGGCTAAGCGTCGGGCACGTGAGCCCGGAGGCCGCCGAGGGCGGTATGATCGGATTGCTAGAAGACGGCGACATCATCGACATCGACGTGGATACGTACGCGATCAACGTGCGCCTAAGCGAGGCCGAGATTGCCGAGCGCAGGGCTAAATTTAAGCCGATAGAAAAACCGCTGCCGTATCGCTGGCTGCGAATGTATCGCAAGCTGGTAACGAATGCTAGCAACGGAGCGATTTTGGAAGCGTAATGAGCCTCAAATTTTAAAACATGCCACCGTAAATTTGGGCAAATTTGCGGTGGTTTTGTTAAATTTGCGCGCTGTTTTTTTGGTAAAAACCTCAAATTTAACGTCAGCTAGATATCTCTAATGTTTCGCGCCGCAATATCGGAATAGTGAGATTTGCTGCGGACTGTCCGCAGGCTGTGACCCAGCACGCCTTTTTTGTTACCTCCGCTTATCTTTTTACGCACCGAGCGATAGTGAAGTAAAAAATCAAACCGTAAATTCACGATACAATCGCAAATTTACGGAATTTTGCAAAAGATGTCAGTTGGTAAATTTGATCAAATTTACTTTGCCAGCTCAAAAATCGCTTTGATATTTTCCTTTGTATAGAGCTTGTCTTTGCGCCAGTTTACCGCGTAGTCGTAGGCTAAATTTACGACTTCCTCTAGCGTTTCGCCCTCTATGCCGACGGATTTTAGACTAACCGGAGCTCCAATTTTACTAAGCCACGCTTTAAAGGCGGCGATGCCTTCGTCGGCCGAGTTTACACCGAAAATTTCCCTTGCAAAACGCTCAAATGCGCCCAAATTTCGACTCTTATACCACTTCATCCACGCAGGCATTATGACTGCTAGACCCGCTCCGTGCGCGCAGTTTACGACCGCGCTCATGGCGTGCTCGAGCATGTGGTTTGGGTAGGAGTAGCCGTGCGTACCGACGTAGGTTAGGCCGTTTAGCGCCATCGTCGCCGCCCAGGCAAACTCGGCTCTAGCGTCGTAGTTGTCGGGACCAGCTAGTAAAATTTCAGTCGTTTTCATCACGGTTTTGATGTTGGCTTCGATGTAGAGGTTGATGATATCAGGCTGCACTTTAGCCGTGAAGTATCCCTCGATGCTGTGCGCGATGATATCGGCGGCGGAGTAGGCTAGGTACTCGCGGCTCACGCTAGCTTGCAGCTGCGGGTTTACGACCGAGACTAGCGGATATAGCACGTCGCCGTGGATGGAGAATTTTTGCTTCGTAGCTTCGTTTGTCACGACTGCGCCCGAGTTCATCTCGCTGCCCGTCGCCGCAAGGGTGATGACGTCAAAGATTTTTAGTGCGCGACTTGGGTCCTTGCCTGTGAAAAAATCCCACACGTCGCCATCATATAGCGTGCCTGCAGCGATGGCTTTGGCGCTATCTAGACAGGAGCCTCCGCCTACGCTTAGCACGCTGTCGGCGTTAAATTTCCTAGCTAGCTCGATGCCTTCGTAAACTTTGCTTAGCACGGGGTTGCTAACCACGCCGCCAAGCTCTATAAACTCTATGCCGTTTTCTTTTAGGCTCGCTGCGACCGTGTCAAAGAGTCCGTCTTTTTTGATGCGTTCGCTGCCGTAGATCAGTAGGGTTCTTTTAGCGTCAAATTTGCGCATATAAAGCCCGATATTTCGCTCTTTGCCTCTGCCGAATTGTATTTTTGTGGGGTTGTGAAAAGTGAAGTCAAACATCTCGTTCTCCTTAAAATTTTAGCCTCATTATAGCGACAAAAGCTAAAATTTAAGTAGAACGAGATTTACGGATCAGCGCTTATTCGCGCAAATTTCCAAAGTATTTGTCGTCGTTTTTCTCGACATGTTTGATGTTAAAATGGACGAATTTATATCCGCCAAAAAGCGCCAAAACCCAAAGAAAAAGAAAAACTATCGCTTCTATCATTTTTATCCTTAATATGCGTGATGATCGTGCTTGATCTCGTCGGCCGTGATCTTTTTGCTGTCCATCGCGCGCCAAACGACGAAAATATAGCCCAAAACAAACGGCACTAGTAGGCTCACGTAGGCCATAACGTTTAGCGTGTAGTGGCTAGAGCTTGCGTTTTTGATTGTGAGCGAGCTTTGTAAATTTGAAAACGACGGATAAAACGCCGTATCCGCAAGGCCTGCTATCAAAAATAGTCCCGTAACCGTTAGCACTACGCCCACGCCGTAAGGCACTACGCCGTAGATACTGGTCGTAAACGCACCCTTAAATATACCAAAAAGCACGAGTCCGACGCCTATAACTATCATTGCAGCTACAAGCGGCATCTGGAGTAAATTTAGAGCGTATTTAAAGCCAACTAGGCTCACTACGCCGCTCTCGTCGTATGCAAAACCGGCTTTGGTAAATATCCAAGCGATGAAGATCAAAAAGAACGGCAAAAACAAAATCGTATTTTTTAGCGCCGCTTTTTTGGCGTTGGCTCTTATCTCGGCATCGTCGATGTTGTTGATGAGGTAGAGCGCTCCGCCCACGCGAGCTAGGAAAAACATCGCGATACCGAGTGGATAGAGCATGATGTTGCCCAGCGCTTCAAGTCCGCGAAACGGCGTCTGCCACTGTACGAAGTTGTGCTCGTTTAGTAAAAAGTCGCTACCCGAAAAAAACGTGCTAACCGCCATACCAATGAGTATAACGCCCAAAGAGCCGTTTATGAAAAGGAAAATTTCATAGGTTTTTTGGCCTAGGAAGTTGTCCGGTTTTTTGCGGTATTCGTAGCTCACGGCTTGGAGGATAAAGCAAAACAAAATCGCCAGCCACACCCAGTACGCACCGCCGAAGCTTGTCGCGTAAAACAGCGGAAACGCCGCAAAGCACGCGCCGCCAAACATTACGAGCGTAGTAAACGTAAGCTCCCATTTGCGCCCGATAGAATTTATCACCATGTCCTTTTGCAGCTCGTTTTTGCAAAGTCCGAAAAGTAGCGTCTGTCCGCCCTGAACGAACATCATAAACACTAGCAAACCGCCTAGCAAGCTAACTACGCACCACCAGTAAATTTGTAAAAATTCTAAACTAAGCATGGTTTTCAAATCCTATTTTTATCTGTTTTAGCATGATTTTTATCTCGGCTATCAAAAGCGCCGTAAATAAAACGGCAAATAGCCAGAACGAAATTTTGATGTTGGTGTCGGCTAAATTCGTCGCTCCCACGCCCACGGTCATGAGGTCTTGCACGACCCACGGCTGACGCCCTACTTCGGCTACTATCCAGCCCGCCTCGATCGCCACTAGTCCTAGCGGGATACTAAATACGCACGCCCACAGCAGCTTTTTGAAATTTTCGATATCGTTTGCCATCGTAAGATACGTAACGACCAAAAATAAAGCCAAAAAGTAAGTACCAAGAGCCACCATCAAGTGAAAGCTATAAAACGTAATACCGACCGGCGGCACGGCGCTTTCCGGGGATTTTAGGTATCCGTAGCCTAGAAATTTCATATTTTGAGCCAGAGTTTGCTCGGCTTGCTCCATCGCGGCTTTATCGCCCGTTTTTTTAGCGGCGTTGTAGCTAGCTAGCGCGCTAACGGCTAGCGAGCCTTTGGCCATCTTGCTTGCGACGCTCTCTATATTTTGCGCTTCGTTGCCGTAGACTAAATCCTCGATGCCCGGAGTAAAGCTATCAAATTTTCTAGTAGCCATGATTCCAAGCGCGTAAGGCACTTTTAGTTCGAGTAAAAACGCGTCCTTGCCGTCGCCATGTTTTTTAGACGGATCTAGTACGCCCATCGCGACTAGGCCGGCATTTTGTTCGCCTTTATAAAGGCCTTCCATCGCGGCTAGTTTCATAGGCTGGGTGCGCGCGACCTGATATGCGCTCTCGTCGCCGCTAAACATCAAAAACAGCGACGTAACGAGTCCAAAGCTTGCCGCTACGACGATTGATTTTTTAGCCATGATTAGGTGGCGTCCTTTTAGGATAAACCACGCTGAAATTCCTATCACGAAAAGCGCGCTAGCAACGTAGCCGCTAGTTACGGTGTGTAAAAATTTGATGATACCTACCGGGCTAAGAGCGACCTCGAAGAAATTTTCCATTTCCATTCTTGCGGTTGCGGGGTTAAATTTCATACCCACCGGATATTGCATCCAGCCGTTTGCGATGAGGATCCAAAGCGCGCTCAAATTTGAACCGATAGCCACGAGCCAGGTTGAGATGAGGTGAAATTTCTTGCTAACCTTATCCCAGCCAAAAAACATAACGGCAAAGAACGTCGCCTCCATAAAGAACGCGAGCAAGCCCTCGATAGCTAGCGGTGCGCCGAAGATGTCGCCGACAAACCAGCTGTAGTTCGCCCAGTTGGTGCCGAACTCAAATTCCATTATGATACCGGTAGCTACGCCGATAGCGAAGTTTATACCGAAGAGTTTGAGCCAAAATTTGGTGATTTTTAGCCACTGCTCGTTACCGGTTTTGACGTAGATACTCTCCATAATGGCGATGATAAAGCTAAGTCCCAGCGTGAGCGGAACAAACAAAAAGTGGTATATGGCGGTGAGCGCAAACTGCGCCCTAGACCAATCGACCGAAGCGATTTCAGACATTTTATTCCTTTGTCAAATTTGAGATGACGAAGTCCGCTTTGGCCTCGTCGCTCTTAAATTTTGAATTTAAACTTTCATCAAAGATAAATACTTTTAAAATCCCGAACATTATAAGCAGCTTGATAGCTATCACGAGCCACAAGCTCTTTCCGAGCTTCATGTTCCTAAAGCCGTCTATATACAAAGACGAGATGTTTTTAATATATTTTTTAATCATAACTTAACATACTACAGAAATTTAACTTAAAATATAATTTTAAAGTTTTGATTTTATAAAATTATTTATGCTCTCAAGCGTTTATAAATTTTAAATAAGGTATAATCTCGCTAAAAATTTAAAAGGCACGATATGCAAAAAAATCTAAACGAAACAAAGTATATTTTTATAACCGGCGGCGTGCTAAGCTCGCTAGGTAAGGGCATCGCGGCGGCTTCTATCGCCACGCTTCTTAAAAACACGGGCTTAAAAGTAAGCATGCTAAAGGCCGATCCCTACATCAACGTAGATCCTGGCACCATGAGTCCGCTCGAGCACGGCGAGGTTTTCGTCACCGACGACGGCGCGGAGACGGATCTGGATCTGGGGCACTACGAGAGATTTTTAGACGAGAGCCTAAGCCAGGATAATAACTTCACCACCGGCCGCGTTTATAGCTCCGTTATCGAAAAAGAGCGCAGAGGCGACTATCTGGGCAAAACGATCCAAGTCATCCCGCATATCGTGGGCGAGATCGTCGACCGTATCAAAAAGGCGGGCGAGGGTCGCGACATACTGATCGTTGAAATCGGCGGTACGGTAGGCGACATCGAGGGCTTGCCGTTTTTGGAGGCTATCCGCGCCCTTCGCATCGAGGTCGGTCGCAAACGCGCGATGAATATCCACCTAACTCTCGTGCCGTTTATAAAAGTCGCTGGCGAGCTAAAAACCAAGCCTACTCAGCACAGCGTCGGCGAACTGCGCCGTATCGGTATCAGCCCCGATATGATCATCTGCCGCGCTGAGCAGCCGCTAAATCGCGAGTTAAAAGATAAAATAGCCGCCAGCTGCGGCGTAGAGCGCAACTGCGTCATCGAGAGCATCGACTCGGCCAGTATCTATCAGGTGCCGCTCGCGTTTTATAACCAAGACGTCTTAACGCCGATCGCCGAAATTTTAAATTTGGGCGAGCTAAAGCTTGATATGCGCAACTGGGACAGCCTAGTTAAGCGCATCATCGCGCCAACGAAAGAAACCACGATAGCATTTGTGGGCAAATACGTCGATCTAAAAGAGAGCTACAAGAGCCTAACCGAGAGCATCATCCACGCGGGCGCGAGCCTTGATGCGAGGGTAAATTTAAAGTGGATAGATAGCGAGAAGATCGAGCCCTCAAACGTCGAGGAGCTACTAAAAGACGTAGGCGGCGTGCTAGTTGCTGGAGGTTTTGGCGAGCGCGGCGTGAACGGCAAGATCGAGGCGATCAAATACGCCCGCGAAAACGGCGTGCCGTATCTTGGCATCTGCCTAGGCATGCAGCTAGCGCTCATCGAGTTTGCCCGCAACGTGCTAAAGCTCGAGGACGCAAATTCGGTCGAATTTAAGCCCGAGTGCGTAAATCCTATCATCTATCTCATCGATAGTTTCATCGACGCGCACGGCCAGACGCAGATCCGCACGCACCAAAGCCCGGTCGGCGGCACGATGAGGCTTGGCGCGTATGCTTGCGACGTGAAGCCTGGCTCACTGCTAAGTCAAATTTATGGCGGCGCTAAAAGCGTCAAAGAGCGCCACCGCCACCGCTACGAGGCAAATCCGAAATACAGAGCCGAATTTGAAGCAAACGACCTGATAGTTAGTGGCGAGAGCGACGGGCTGATCGAGGCCGTCGAGCTTAGCTCACCCGCGGCGGGTGCTAAAAACTCGCATCCGTGGTTTGTCGGCGTGCAGTTTCATCCGGAATTTACAAGCCGCCTAACAAATCCAAATCCCGTGGTTTTGGGCTTTATCAAGGCTAGCCTAGGAAACCCAAAATAATCAAATTTAGAGCCGCTCGGCTCTAAATTTTCTTTTCCGCGACAAATTTATCTAGGATTACTTTTACGAATTTTTCGGTAGAGTTTTTGCCGTAGCTAAAATAAAGACTAGGCTCGATAAGCTCGACTTCGTTGATTAAAATTTTATCTTTTGCGCCGATTAGATCTATCCTTGCGTAGACGGGATTAAAGGCAAGCCTAGCTAAAACGTCTCGTGCGATGTTTAGAAAGGCTGCAGTCGGCTCTACCGAGCTAATCTTAACGCCGAAATTCGAGTTTGCCCTATAATCGTCGCTAGCGGGCGAGCGGCGTACGGCGTGAGAAAAAACTCCGCCTAAAAATATCAAGCAAATTTCGCCGCTAACGGCGATCTCTTCGATAAAAGGCTGAAGCAAAGCTCCGTTTTTATATTCGCTTAAATTTGATATTTCGTCGATTTTAGCTACGCCGTTGCCGCTCTGTCCGACGAGCGGCTTTATCACGCCGCCCGGGCAAATTCGCCTTAGCTCTTCTATATTTTCATCGCCGTTTAAAAGCGTGCTAGGGATCGCGGGAAGTCCTAAGGCTTCAAGTTCTAAGAGGTATTTTTTCGATAAATTCCAGCGCACGATCTCGGCGCCGTTTATTATCTTTGCTCCGCTTTTTTCAAGCTCGCTCAAAAACGATAAAAATTTAGCCGCGTCTAGGCTGTAATCCCAAGCCGCAAGCGGCAAAATCAAAGAATCTTCGTCTAGCGAACCGACGTCTAAATTTTGCCACGGCACTATCTCGCACTGTGCGCCGCCGTCGCTAAACGTGCGGCTTAAATTTTGCAAGTCCTCGTTGCCCTTTGCGTAAGCAAGGCAACTTAAGATAAAAATCCTCACGCGCTACTCTACCCCGAACGCTGACTTTGCGACTACGGCCGGTACGCCGGCATCGTCGTAAAAAATATCCACGTTTACTTTATAAAGCTCTTGTATTAGCTCTTTAGTTATGGTTTCTTTGGCTTCGCCCTTGGCTTTTATCTTGCCGTCGCTCAGTAGCAACACCTCGTCGCTAAACTGCGACGCTAGCGATAAATCGTGCAGTATCATAACGGTAGTTATACCGTGCTCGCGCGTAAATTTCCTAACGCAGTCCAAAAGCACGCATTGATGGTGCATATCAAGAGCCGAAACAGGCTCATCCAAAAGTAAAATTTTAGGCTTTTTGATAAGCACGGAGGCAAACATCACCATCTGGCGCTGGCCGCCTGAGAGCTGCATCACGTCGCGACCGGCTAGGTGCAAAATCCCTAGTTTTTTCATTATCTCTACGGCCGAGTTTATTTGCTCGTCTTTTAGATAAAGCCCGAGACTATCCATAAGCCCTAGCAAAACGACCTCAAGAGCCGTTAAACTTGCGTCTACGTAGCTATCTTGGGGCATGTAGCCGATTTTCTTTTTCCACGAGAAATGGTTTTTGAAATTTAACATCTCTTCGCCGAATTTAATCTCGCCCTCATAGCCCATCTCGCCGAAAATCGCGCTTATGAGCGTAGTTTTGCCTGCGCCGTTAGGCCCTAGTACGGAGTAAACCTTGCCTTCTTCAAAGCTAGCGTTTACGGCATCTGCCGTGCAAAGCGAGCCGCGGTATATCGTTAAATTCTTAAGCTCTAGCATACGTTTTTCCTTGAGAGGATGATCCAGAAGAAAAACGGCACGCCCACAAACGCCGTGATGATGCCGACCGGAAAGAGTCCGCCCGGATTTATAACCTTAGAAAGTACCGAAGCTATCGACAAAAACGCCGCACCGACGAAGATAGTAGTAGGCAGGAAAAATCTCTGATCCTCGCCGACTAAATTTCTAGCGATATGCGGAGCGACCAGGCCGATAAAGCCTATAACGCCGACGAAGCTAATAACCGTAGCCGTCATAACCGAAACTATAAGCAAAATTTTAATCCTAAGGGCGGATAAATTTACGCCCATGCTTTTGGCTCGCTCTTCACCCAGTTTCAAAGCCGTTAGCGCCCAAGTATTTAGCATCAGTAGCGAGATGCATACGACCGTTACGACCGTAGCGACGGCTAGCGTACTCCATTTAGCCTTTTGGAGGCTACCGAACAGCCAAAACAAAATCGCTTGCGAAATCTCTGGCGCGGACAAAAACTGCACCAAAGAGAGCATAGACTGAAACAAAAACAAAAGCGCGATACCGACTAAAACCAAAGTAGCCGATCCAAATCGCCTCATCATCGAAAACAAAAACAGTATAGACGCCGCTAGCATCGTCATGATAAACGCACCGATAGGCACGGCGTAAATTTGAGGCAGTCCAAACGAACCAAACGCCATCACCAGTGATGCGCCAAACCCTGCCGCCGCGGCAAGTCCCAGCGTATAGGGGCTTGCCATGGGGTTGTTTAAAAGCGTCTGTATCTCTGCGCCTCCCGCTCCCAAAGCTGCGCCCACTACTAAAGCCATAAGCGCTACGGGAAGCCTGATATCGTAAACGATGTGGTATAAAAATTTATCCTGCTCGCCGCCTAAAATCGGCTGTAAAAGCGTATCTACGACTTCTCTTGGCGAGAGCATCGCAGGCCCGGTACCGATATCAAACACCATCGAGACAAGACCCACGGCTATAAAGCTCAAGATGATGATTAAGCGTTTAAATTCGCGCTTTCTATGAGCCTTTACGACCTCTTCGGAACTTATTTTATTCATTTTTCGTCCGCTTGGATGGCTATAGTTCCGACGGGAACGACAGGCAAGTACTTTTTGTGAAAATCAATGTAGGTCTTTATCGGATCTACGTCTTTAAATAGCTGCGGATACAAAGCTTTTGCGATGTATTGCACCATCGCCATATCCGCAAGAGTTCTTGACGCGCCCATGTATAGGCCGTATAGGCGGTTATTTTTGATAGCCGGAAGCTCTGACCAACCGACGCGTTTTTTAAATCCGTCCAGTCTTTTTAGCGCTTCGGCTTTATCTATGTTTATGCCCATTACCATCGCAGTCGGTTCTTTTTTTAGTTCGGTTTCGCGGCCTGTTATCATTATAACGTCGGGTTTTGCGGCTATGACTTGCTCGGCGTTGATGGGTGCCCACTGCTCGACTAGATCGGCTGCGATATTATCTCCGCCGGCCAAATCTATCAGCGAACCCCACATATCTTTACCGTAGGTTATCCCTGTGTCGTCAGGACCGCCGCGGCCGAATTCTATGTAAATTTTAGGTTTAGGCAAATTTGCTTTTGCGATGCGGTCGCCCACTTCTTTTACGGTGTCTTCGTATAGTTTAGAGATCTCGTCCGCTCTTTTTTCCTCGCCTAAAATTTCGCCTAAAATTTTAGTGCTTTTTACGTGAAGCTCAACCTTCTCGCGGTTATAATCAAGCACGACTATCGGGATATTTAGATCGGCTAAAGGCTTTAAATCAGGCTCTAGCACGTTATACTGCCAAGATGCGAGTATTAGCAAATCGGGTTTTAGAGAGATAACTTTTTCTACCGAGAACGTACCGACCTCTACCTCGCCGAAGTCCGCAAGCTTATTTAGCTGCGGTAGGGCTTTGCTATATAGATCCCAACTAGCAGGCGTCCAGTCCGTCCAAACCTCTTTTGAAAAGCCTACGACTTTATCTAAAGCCTTAGTGCCGCCGACGGCTAAAAAGTCGGTGTAGTAAAAACCCAAAGCTATGCGTTTAACGGGCAAATTTACCTTTACTTCGCGACCCAAGACGTCTTTTATGACCTTAGTTTCGGCCGCCGCTTGGGTCGCCGAAAACACCGCAAAAAGCACCAACAGCACTTTTAAAAAAGTTCTTTTCATATCGTTCCTTTTTGTTGAAATGAGAGCGCAATAATACAAAAATGCATCTTAACCTAGGTTTAAATATAATAATTAATATCATTTCAAATATAATTTCGACTCGTTTAAAATTATAAGAAATTAAATTTCAAAAAGCTATAATTTGCGCATTAGAAAATAAAAAAGAAGGAAAAAGATGAAATTTGATCCAAAATTTAGCCTTTTTTGCGGCGCGGCAGGGGTAAATTTGACCCCGGGGGCGAGCGAAAATTTAGGCAAAAACGGTGGCAAGGCGGCGAAATTTGACGGCGAGGCTTACGCAAAAGCCCGTCAAAACGATGTTAAATAAGGAAAAGATAAAGGAATTACTGAACCAAAGATTTGAAAATGACATTCACAAAAAACTTTCAGAAATTCCTACGCCCGATGCGTTAAAGGATGTATTTAAGGGTGCCGAGCGTATAAAGCGCGCGATCGAGCGAAACGAAAAGATCGTCATCGTCGGCGACTACGACGTGGACGGCGTGATCGCCAGCGTCATAATGGCCGAGTTTTTCGATGATTTGGGCGTTAGCGAGTATTTCGTGCGTATCCCAAATCGCTTTAGCGACGGATATGGGCTAAATCCGCAAATCGTCGAGGAGATCGCGGACGCTGGCCTCATAGTAACCGTAGACAACGGCATCTCGGCAAACGACGCGGCTCAAATTTGTAAACAAAAAGGCATCGATCTCATCATCACCGATCACCACATGCCGCCAGACGTCCTACCTGAGGCCTACGCGATCATAAACCCGAAGCAAAAGGATTGCCCTTTTCCAAATGTCGAAATTTGCGGCGCTCAGGTTGCGTGGTATCTAGTGGGCGCGCTAAAAGACGTGTGCCGTATCAACTACGATATGGGTAAATTTCTCGATCTCCTCGCTATCGCGATAATAGCCGATATGATGGAGCTTCGCGACCTAAATCGCATCCTGGTTAAGCTCGGCGTAAACCGCCTAAACAGCTCGCGCAGGCCTGCATTTACCGCGATAAAGCAGCTTTACGGCAAGGATAAATTTGAGTGCGACGACATTAGCTTTCTCATCGCGCCGCTTATCAACTCCTCGGGCCGCATGGACGATGCGAGCGTATCTTTTGAGTTTTTGCGCGCCAAAAGCTTAGACCGCGCCTGCGAGTGCCTCGACACCATCGTGAGCTTTAACAACTCGCGCAAGGAGGAGGAGCGCACGCTTTTTGAGTGCTCGCTAAAGGACGTACGCGAGGACGAGCACATCATCGTGACCTGGGGTAGGGGCTGGCATGAGGGCGTCATCGGTATCGTCGCATCGCGTCTAGCAAAGCAGTTTAAAAAGCCCGCCATCGTCTTTAGCATCGACGAAAACCGCGCCAAAGGCAGCGCTAGAAGCGTGGGCAAGCTAGACATCCTCTCGCTCATCGCTAGCCACGAAAATTTGCTCGCGGGCTACGGCGGACACAAAGGGGCGGCCGGCATCGTGATAGATCCGGCAAATTTAGAAGCGTTTAAAAACGCGATAAATAGCTCGTGTATGCTGATGGATTTGCACGAATTTAGCGCGTTTGACGAGCCTCTAGGCGAGATAGAAGCCGGCGAAGTGGACTTTGAGCTACTTGAAATTTTGGAGCATTTCGAGCCCTACGGACAGAAAAATCCGCGCCCGCTCTTTGAGATCAAATCCGCCGTCGTCAAAAACAAAAAACTAATCGGCAGGGAGCAAAATCACCTAAAGCTCATCCTGCAAAAAGACGGCAAGTGCCTTGAAGCGCTGTTTTTTAACTTCACTCGCGAGCCGCATGCGGGCGAGAGCATAGACCTCGTTTTTTCGGTATCGAAAAACTCGTTTCGCGGACTGGTTACGCCGCAACTACTGGTAAAAGAGATTTTGTAAATTTAATCTCGGTTTCGCTAAACTCAAATTTGATGAAACCGAGATTACTTAAATTTATAATTCTAATCCGTTAAAGTTACTTTTCTACACACTTAACGCAAACGACCGAAATATCAGGGTTTGAGCTAAATTTCACACAAAATAATTAACATTACATAAATATTCATACTTTATTTAAGTCGATTTTTGCTTTAATTTCAATATTAAATATTAATTTTGCAGGAGCGAAAATGAAAATTTCTTACGTTTTGGCGCTGGCCATGGCGTCAAATTTGATGCTTAGCGCCGAGGAGGCGATAAGCCTGAGTCCCGTTACCGTCTCGTCAAAAATGCAAAAATCAGCACTCGACGAACCAACCAACGCCCAAATAGCCGGGAAAGGCGCGATACTGGAAAACAGCGACATCGCCAAATCGCTTTCAAATTTGAACGGCTTTACGATGGAGCGCAAGGGCGGAGGCGGCAGCGAGGTTTATTATCGCTCGCAAACGGCGGCTAGGTTGCCCGTACTTATCGACGGTAGCACGCTAAACGGCGGCTGCGGCATGCGTATGGATACGCCCATCACTTACATCTCGGCGCAAAACTACAGCTCGGTTCGTATCGTAAAAGGCCCGCAAGACGTCAGATACGGTGCACTCATTAGCGGCGGTATATTTTTCGATAGGGAGATAACAAGGCTGTCAAAACCGAGCTTTGGAGGAAACGTAAGCGTGCTGGGAGGTAGTTTTAAGCGGTTTGAAACTACCGCGGATGTGGCAGCGGGAAATGAGCTGGGCAGCATAGAGGTCTCAGGCGGACACTACGAGAGCGGCGACTATAAAAGCGGCGGCGGACAGAAAATGCATACACACTATAAACGTA
>CALIWP010000303.1 GCA_938046705.1 uncultured Campylobacter sp.
CCGCACGTTTACGTTCAAAAGATCGTCGCGGCAAAAAAAGAGCAGTTTTTAAAGGCGAATAAAAATGCAAAAAACGTCGTTTTCGCCGATAGCGTCGTCGTATGTGGCGGTAAAATTTTAGGCAAAGCTAAAGACGAACAAGAGGCGCTAAAAATGCTGCAAATGCAAAGCGGGAGTACCGCCAGGATCGTAACTGCGATGATATTTTTGGGCGAAAAATTCGAGCTTATTAACGTCAGCTTTGCGGAGTATAAATTTGCTAAATTTGACGAAGCCGACCTACAAAACTACCTATCGGGCGATCTTTGGCAGGGCAAAGCAGGAGCCATGACGATAGAAAATTTCAACAAAAAATACATCCTGAGCCAAAACGGCGAAACTAGCACCGCAATGGGGCTAAACGTGAAAATTTTAAAGGCCTTTTTATGAGAATTTTAGCTTCGATTTTGTTTATTATCTTTGTTTCGCTGAGCGCGGCGTTTGTTTATCTTTACTCGCAAGTCACTTTTGACGCGTCAAACATCATCGATTTTAAGCCAAAGCTCACGACTCAAATTTACGATAGAAACGGCGAACTCATCGCAAATATCTTTGACGAAAACAGGATCTACGTCAAGTACGAGGACATCCCGCCGCGCGTCATCGAGGCGCTGGTAGCGATCGAGGATACGAGCTTTTTTGAACACGGCGGCGTAAATCCCGAGGCTATCACGCGAGCTATCGTTAAGGACATAAAGGCGGGCAAACTAGTCGAGGGCGCTAGCACGCTAACGCAGCAGTTAGTTAAAAACATGGTATTAACCAGAGAAAAAAAGCTAACCCGTAAGCTAAAAGAGATGATCATCTCGATGAAGCTGGAAAACGAGCTAACCAAAGAGCAAATTTTAGAGCGCTATCTAAATCACGTCTATCTAGGACACGGCTATCATGGCATAAAAACCGCAGCAAAGGGATACTTTAGAAAGGAGCTTAACGAGCTCACGCTAAAAGAGATTGCTATCCTAGTGGGCTTACCAAAAGCGCCCAGCACTTACGACCCGACCCGCCACCTAGATCTATCGCTAAGCCGCGCAAACAACGTTATCTCAAGAATGAACGCGCTAGGCTGGATCAGCGACGCAGAGTACAAGGCCGCGCTAGTCGAGCAGCCCGTAGTCTTTGACGATACGCTCACGCAAAACAAAGCCCCGTACATCGTGGACGAGGTGCTAAAAGAGGCCTCAAAGCGCTTTGAGGATATAAAAACCGGCGGCTACGTCATCGAAACCAGCGTCGATTTAAAGGTACAAGATATGGCGTCCGAGGCGCTCAAATACGGCTACAACGAGATACTAAAACGTAACAAAGACGCAAACGCCAGTATCCTAAACGGCGCTATCGTCGTTACGCTACCTAAAACGGGCGAGATCCTCGCGCTAGTAGGCGGCGTAGACTACGCCAAAAGCAGCTACAACCGCGCCACGCAGAGTATGCGCCAGCCGGGCTCTAGCTTTAAGCCCTTTATCTATCAGATCGCCCTAGACATGGGCTACTCGCCGATGAGCAAGGCTGCCGACATATCAAGGGTCTTTAACGAAGGCAGCCAGTACGAGTGGCGTCCGAAAAACTATAGCGGCGGCTTCCAGGGCTATATCACGCTGCGAGAGGCTCTGCGTCAGTCGCGCAACCTCGCCACGATAAATTTACTCGACGAGATCGGGCTTGATACGGCGTATAAAAAGCTAACCGAAATGGGCTTTAAAAACATCCCTAAAAACCTCTCCATCGCGCTTGGTAGCTTTGGCATCTCGCCATTGGAGTTTGCTAAATTTTACTCGATGTTTCCAAACGGCGGCGAGATCGTGGAACCAAGCCTCATCAAACGCATCATAAACTATCAAAATTTAGAAGCGGTTTTTGAGCCTGAGCGGACGTTCGTCACTGAGCCCGAGCAGGCATACCTGATGACCGATATGATGAAAACGGTCGTGGAGCGCGGCACGGGACAAAGCGCGAGGCTAAACGGCGTGCAGGTAGCGGGCAAAACAGGCACGACAAATAACAACATAGATGCGTGGTTTTGCGGATTTACGCCTGAGGTCGAGGTGGTCGTATGGTACGGCAACGACGACAACACGCCGATGAGAAAGGTAGAAGGCGGCGGACGTACCGCGGCGCCGGTGTTTAAGAAATTTATGGAAAGCTATATGAAGGAGTACCCGCTAAAACAAAAAACCTTCATCGAGCCAGAGGGCGTCTTTCACACTGCGTACGAGGGCCTGATCGAGGTCTATACGAAGATCTCGCCGGTACCGAAACAAGACGCGCAAGATACGCTTATAAAACAAGACGACGAGGGGTTGATTTTTTAATTTTACCCCAGAATGCCGGCTAAATTTGAGCGATTTGCTATGCAAATTTAGCCACCGCTTCGTCAAATTTGAACCCATTTTCAAAGCCGCTTTTTACTCTTACTTCAAATTTATGCTCGGTTTTTACGGTCAAATTTGATCTTGCCCATAAAGGCAAAATCAAAGACGCAATAAAATTTGAAGTCAAATTTAAACGAGCTAAATTTACAAATCCGTCCAAATTTACAGCCGTATCGCGCCGAACAAAAATCGCGTCAAGAGCCGCTCAAATTTTAAATTACGCCTCGTCTTTCGGGATATACGTACTTCGGTTAAACAGATAGCACGCCGCAAAAATAACCAGACAAACCGATAATACGTTTGAGCCGCCCAAAAGCAAGCTCACCGTCTTTTCGTTATTTCTAGCGATTAGAGCCGCTACTATGAGCACAATCGGATACAAGATCAAAGCAATGCTGGCTAAATTTTCAACCGTAAAAATCACCAAGCAAAGTCGCTGATTTTTTATAAAAAATTTGCTGTATTTTTTCGTAGGGTAGCTTTTTAGGTAAATTTTCGTAAAAATATACGGCAAAATCAGCACCACGGCAAGGTATGCAACTCCTAAGATGTTTTCTATAAAGCCCGCAAACCACGAAACCATGAGCGTAAATCCGATAAATGCCATACTAGCGCGCCTGATAAGCCTATGCACGTCGTAACGATTTTTTAAACCCCAAGGTATTTGATCAAATTTTGCGTCCAGGTCATTTAGCTCGTCTAGTTTTTCCTCTGCGGACTTCGCGCTTTGAGCCGCTAAGCCGGACTCCCTGCGCAGATCTGCCCCCTCGGGTGCGGGCTCATATGAGCTTATGTTCAAAGAGTAGCATACGGCAAAAACAAGCAAGCAAATCGGAGCCGCGACAAGGCCGTATAAAAACGCATAAACACCGTATCCGCCGCCGCCCCTTGCGAAAAATGACCCCAAAATAAGCAAAATCGGATATAAAATCAAAACTATGCTGGCAAAATTTTCTATCCTAAAGGCTAGAAAACTATCCCACTGATCCCTCACGAAAAGATAGCTGTATCGCTTGGTTTTACTTCGCCTTAAAACATAAATGGTGGCGCAAATAGGCACAACTATCTTCACAGCACCCCGAATATAGCTAAAAATTTCAGGCGGCAATTCTATGCCGTTGCTTATAAAAAAAGACTCCATATACGACGCTAGGATCGAAAAAAGATAAAAAAAGGCAAACGTCGACGACCAGTACAT
>CALIWP010000304.1 GCA_938046705.1 uncultured Campylobacter sp.
AAATGTTAAATTGCTCGCCTTGATGATAGTGTCCTTCTATCACGATATTAGCCTCATATCCTTGCAAATGCTTGCTCATTAGCTCCTTAAAATTAGGAATTTTATAGTCCAAATTTTTCTTAGTAAGTCTGGCTAATATCGCTTTTGATATTTTAAAATTTAAAAATTTATCCAAATTTAAGGCTATAATCACGCTCGTTTTAAAAACGCACAAAATTAAAGGATAAAAATGAAAAATTTTCTCGCGCTATTTTTGGCGCTTAGCTTTGCCTTCGTCGCAGGCATTTGGCGGCGAAAAACCGAGCTCCGCGAAGCAAAACGCTCAAATTTTACCCCCGAGCGAGCTAAAATTTACCCCGCGACCAAAGCTAAAAGGCAAGCAAACGGGCGAGCTGGAGATGAGGTTTAGCTACGACGTAGAAAGGACGGGCGAGTACGATCCGGAAAGCCGCCTAGAGCTAAACAACGTCTATGAGCGCATCTATACGCCTGAGGGCGAGACGCTATTTTACGGTAGGCTATACAGCTATATCAAGCCGCCCTTGCATCACCCACAAAAGCAGATCGTCAAATTTATCAAAAGCGGCCAAGAGCGCTGGATTGAGATAGATTTTTATCATGCGGACGGCATGCATAGTGGCACGCTGCAGCTGTGCTTGTGGGACGATATAAACGTCGAAGTCAAAGAGGCCTTTGACGAAGGCAACGTCGCGGGGCTATATAAATCGAGCAATAAATTCGACGTGATGCTGGGTATCTTTTCCGACAATAACAACTTCTCCTACTCTAGTAGCGGCAAACCCCGCCAAAAGCACTTTATCACGGTGCGCTCGGGGCCTAAAGAGGATTATTACGAAAACTACGGCGAAAACGGCGCGATCGACAACACGAGCTACCAAAAAGACACGGTATTTATCTGGATAAAGACGTTTTATCCAGACGGCCGACTAAAGTCGGTTAACGACTACGAAAATAGGACCGAGCGGGAGTATGATGAGAGGGGGAAGATAATAAGAGAGGAGAAATTTTGAGGTTTAGGCTTGTCTTTTGAGCGTCTTTGAATGAGTTTGAAATTTTAAGTCTGCGGCAGACTACTTGTCTAGCCTTGACTTAAAATTTCTGCACAACATTCAAATCCATCTCAAAATACT
>CALIWP010000305.1 GCA_938046705.1 uncultured Campylobacter sp.
CGTGCTTATTTTAGACAGCGATATCGACGCAAAAGAGATGAACCTAAAAGAATTCGCAAATAAAATTTTATACCTTTCTTCTAAAAATTCTCCGACCTTTGAATATGCCGACAGGATACTACCAAAGCCGTTTTTACCGACGGAATTTATAACTATCGTAGAGGATCTGGCGAGCAAAACAAAGAGTGCCGAGCAGCCTGTTGCGACGAACGATGAAACCGGCGAGGTGTCGGTCGAGGGATTTGAGTTTATAGATGATCCAACTGGGGATGTCTTTGAGGACGAGCTGATGGAGGCGGACGTAAGCGAGTTTAAGCTAGATGACGAGTTTGAGGATGATTTGCAAGGGGCACCAGTCAAAGATGGCGCCTTTGACGAGCTAAACGAGATCGTAAAAGCAATCGACGATATGGATGAGCTAAGCGAAAAGCTCGAAGGCAATGAGCTAGATTTAGACGATACGGACGATGAGCCGACGGAGTTTGATGAGTCTGAAATCGCTGCAAAAGACGATAAATTTGACGATCTTTCTGCGGATATAGATGCGCCGGATGAGCTTCTTGGTGGCAAATTGGAGATGGCCGACGAGCCTGAACTCGGCGCAACGCAGTTCGTCGCCGCGGACAGCGAAGATGAGCCTGAAGAGGCTGAGGATAAATTTGAGCTTGATTTTGACGGTAGTATCGAGGATATTAAACATCAAATCGACGAAATAGATAAGATGGACGAACTATCTGAAAATTTGGATACTGGCGAAGAACCTTTGGACGCTAAATTTGAGGCAGCGAACGAGCCTGATATGGCCAAGTTTGTCGATATGGATGGTGCGGACGAGCCTGAAGCTTTGCAAAGCCTTGAACAAGCAGAAGATGACGATAAATTTGCAATAGAAGAAGCTGAGGAGCAAGAGGATATCTTCGCCGATATGGATATGAAATCCGACGAGCAAGAGGTGCAGGTCAAAAATAGCGCCTTGGGCGATGAGTTTTTGCTAGACGATATGGACGTAGCGGGCAAGGTGGAGAAAGAGGATTTTAAGAGCGAAGCAAATTTAACGCAAGATGCTTTGGATGATGAGCTTGCGGATGATATTTTTGTCACAGAGGAGCAAGGCGAGACGGAAATAAGCTCCGAGCAGGAAGAGCAAGAAATCAGCGAGCCTGAAGCCCTGCAAAACGAGCCTGAAATAGAGCCGCAGATTGATCCGAGCGAGTACGGCGATATCGAGCAAATCAGTGAAAAAGATATGGCATTGGCGCTTAACGAGAGCGGATTTGAGAGCGGCGAAGCGGCGGATTTAGGCTTGCACAAATATCAAACGGCCTCAAAAATAGACGAGCTTAAGGCTCAAATTTCTGACGCCGTGGCTAAAAATCTAGAAAATTCGTTGCAAGACGGCGAGCTCCGAGAGGCTCTAAAAAATCTCAACATAAAAATCAATATAAGCTTTGAGGAAAAGTAGTTGAAGGGGCAAATTTTAATTATCTCCGGCCCCAGCGGTAGCGGTAAAAGCACGCTTTTAAACCGTCTTTTAAAAGAGGAAAACGATCTTTATTTTTCGATATCAAGCACAACAAGAGCGCCGAGGCAGGGCGAGACCGATGGCGTGAATTATTATTTTACAAGCGAAGACGAGTTTAAAAAAGGCATAGATGCGGATGAGTTTTTGGAGTGGGCGTGCGTGCACGGCAACTACTACGGCACTTCGCTAAAGCCCGTTTTAAAGGCGCTTGAAGAGGGTAAGATAGCGATTTTTGACATCGACGTGCAGGGCTTTAATATCGCAAAATCAAAATTTGCCAAAAATATCACCTCCGTTTTTATCACGACTGCTAGCAAAAATGAGCTAAAATCAAGGTTGCAAAATCGCGGCACCGATAGCGCAGAAACTATCGAAAAACGGCTGATAAACGCGGTCGGCGAGATGGAGCATATCTTAGAGTATGATTATTTTTTGATAAACGACGACTTGCAAAACTGCTATGAAAATTTGCGCGGGATTTTGCGCTCGATGCGCCTAAAAACGTCAAATTTAGACGCAAAAGAGATTATTAACAAATGGAATAATTGATAAAATTATGCTAATATAACGAAAATCAAAAGGAGAAAAAATGGGTCCAAGCGTCCAACAATTGCTTATTATTTTACTTATCGTGGTCTTGCTTTTTGGAGCGAAAAAGATCCCCGAGCTCGCAAAAGGCCTAGGTAAGGGCATAAAAAGCTTTAAATCAGAAATGGAAGATGATAAAAAAGCCGAGAACGTAGAAAAAGTAGAAGAGAAAAAAGAAGAAACCGCAACCGCCGCAAAGACTGAAGATACGGCTAAAAACGCGTAAGGAAAGGCGTTGAAAAAAAGCGTAATAAACGAGATAAAAGGCGCCGTAGACTTTGACTTTGCGCTGGAAAAGCCAAAAGATAAGGGCTTGGCGCACTACGCGATGCCTACTTTTAGCCTAGCAAAACAGCTCAAAAAATCCCCCGTAGCCATAGCCGCCCAGCTAGCGTCTAAATTTGAAAATAGCGAGGTTTTCGAGGCAACGGCGCTAAACGGCTATATAAATTTTAAACTAAAACCCGCATTTTTGGATAAATTCGCCTCGGCTAGCCTTGCAAATCCGAACGAGTTCGCAAAAGGCGGCGGAACTAGCGGCGAGAAAATTTTACTTGAGTACGTCAGCGCAAACCCGACCGGTCCGCTTCATATCGGGCACGTTAGGGGCGCGGTTTTTGGCGATACGCTAGCTCGCGTCGGGCTTCATATCGGCGAAAATATCTCGACTGAATACTACATCAACGACGCAGGCAATCAAATCGAGCTTCTAGGCACGTCCATATCGCTTTGGACGCGCGAAAATTTATTCGGTGAAAACGTGGCGTATCCGGAGAAATTTTACCGCGGCGACTACATTGGGCCTATCGCAAAAGAAGCGCTTGAGAAATTCGGCAAAGAGATATTTTACGACGAGGGTCGAAATCTCGAGCTAGCCGAGTTTGGCAAGGATAGAGTGCTTGTTTTGATCAAGCAAAATTTAGCCGACGCGCAAATTTTCATCGAAAACTGGGCCAGCGAAAAGAGCTACTATGACAAACTCCCCCTCACGCTAGAACGCCTAAAAAGCGAGAACGGCATCTACGAGAGCGAGGGGAAGGTCTGGCTAAAATCAAGCGAGGTCGGCGACGAAAAGGACCGCGTCATCGTGCGTGAAGACGGCCGAGGTACATATCTAGCCGGCGACGTGGTGTATCACGATGATAAATTTAGGCGCGGATTTGATCGCTGCATCAACATCTGGGGCGCTGATCACCACGGCTATATCGCGCGCATGAAGGCGGCGCTGCATCTACTTGGATACGACGAAAATCGCCTTGAAATCATACTTTCGCAGATGGTGAGCCTGCTAAAAGACGGCGAAGCCTACAAGATGAGCAAGCGCGCGGGCAACGTCGTGCTGATGAGCGACGTGGTCGAGGAGATCGGCTATGAGGCGCTTAGATTTATGTTTCTTAGCAAGCGCTGCGACACGCACCTGGAGTTTGACGTGGACGAGCTAAAGCGCGAGGACAGCTCAAATCCGATATTTTATATCAACTACGCGCACGCAAGGATCAATCAAATTTTCGCAAAAGCGGGCAAAAACGTCGCCGATGTCGCGGGCGTGAAATTTGCAAATTTGAACGAGGACGGCAAAAATTTGCTATTTGAAGCGCTTACGCTAAACGATGTTTTAGTCGATAGCTTTAATACGCGCGCGGTAAATAAAATTTGCGACTACCTAAAGAGCTTGGCTGCGAATTTTCATAAATTTTACAACGAAAATCGCGTCGTAGGCAGCGAGAACGAAGACGAGCTTTTAAAGCTTTTTGCCGTCGTTGCACTCTCGATAAAAACGGCTCTAGGTCTAATGGGTATCGCTGCAAAAGATAAGATGTAGAATAAAATTAGTAAATTTAGAAGCGCTTAAAACGGCGCTTCTTGTTTAAAAACAACCACTTAAAATCCATGAATCTTTCCAAAATTTCCGCCGCATTTTTCTTTGTATTTTTGATAGCGATAGAGTATCTGGCTCTTACGCCAGCACAGATAAAACTCATCGAAAACAGCTGGGACAAGGCAAATCACTTCATTGCATTCGCCGCGCTTTACGTTACTTTGCATTTTGGCTTTTCTAGGTTAAATTTGGGCGCAAAGGTCGCTATTTTGCTAGCTTACGGTATCCAGATAGAGATCATGCAGTCGTTTGTGCCAAATCGCTATTTTAGCTTGCTCGACGTCGTCGCAGACGGTATCGGCATAGTTTTTGGGGTCTTGCTAGCGAGAATTTTAGGGCTAACTTTGGATCGGCTTAGAGCTAGATTTTAAATTTAAAACTTCAAATTTGACGGTTCGGCTGTGCAAGCTTATTTTGCGGCGTGCCGTTTTGCTTTGTTTAAACTCAACTTTTACCATCAAATTTACCGCGTCAAATTTGAGCGAAACGGCGAGCTAAAGCGATAAATTTATAAATAGTCGCTAAAATGCGCCGTAAATTTAGCTCCAAGCGGCAAGAAAACAGCGTAAATCTGCGACTAAATTTAAACGAAAAATCCAAAATGAAAGAGTAAAAATGAAATGGCAAGACAGCAGACGAAGCGACAACGTCGAGGATAGGCGGCAAAATAGCGTAAACAGCATGGGCTCGCTGGGCGCGCTCATACCGATTATCAGATTTTTACTGGGCTCAAACATCGGCCGCGTGGTTTTGGTTATCGGCGCAGTGGCGTATTTTATGGGCTTTAACTCACTTGCGCTACTTGAGGGCGGCGGTACAGGCACTCAAAGAGCGGCGCTAGATAGCCCGCAGGAGAAAGAAAAGGTCGCCTTCGTTTCAGCCGTGCTGGCGCAGACCGAGGACGTGTGGAGCAAGGTGTTTAAGGCGGGCGGCGCGCAGTACAAAGAGCCTAGCTTAGTGCTTTTTAGAGACGGCGTTTCTAGTGCGTGCGGCACGGCTAGCTCGCAGATGGGGCCTTTTTACTGTCCGGCGGATAAAAAAGTCTATCTGGATCTTAGCTTTTTTGAGGAGCTAGAGGCTAAATACAAGGCCGCGGGCGACTTTGCGCAGGCGTACGTGATCGCCCACGAGGTCGGACATCACGTGCAAAATTTACTAGGCACGCTCGGTAAAATAAACGAGCTAAAATCGCGCACCAAAAGCCCTATAGAGCAAAACGCACTGCAGGTCAAGGTCGAGCTGCAGGCCGACTGCTATGCGGGCGTCTGGGCGCACTATATGGGGCGCTACAAGGTGCTAGAGGACGGCGACATCGAGGAGGCGCTAAATGCCGCGAGCGCGATAGGCGACGATGCGCTACAGAAAAAATACCAAGGCCGCGTGACGCCAGACTCGTTCACGCACGGCTCGTCAAAGCAGCGTATGACGTGGTTTAAAAAGGGATTTGAGGGCGGACAGCCAAGCTCGTGCGCGTTTGAGATCTGAGTTTGACTTTTTAGCCCTGGACCGCGTTTGGCGAGCGTAAATTTCTACTCGGCCGCATTTGGATAAAATTTAAATCCAAGTGCGGCTTTTTCGGACCTCGTTTTGTGGAATCAAATTTAAATTTCCGTGATTTTAAATAAATTTGGGCGCGGCACGGTTTGTTCGGCGCGCGGCTTGTAAATTTGGCGCAGCAAGCGATAAATCAAAAAATGGAGCAAAAATGAAAAGAAGAGACTTCATAAAAGGCGCGGCGACCTGTGCGGCAGGGCTTGCTACGGGGCTAAATTTATTTGCCCAGCAGACTTGCAAGACCAGTGCGGTAAATTTGACGGACGGCGTAGATCTAAGCGGCGCGAAAAATCTCGGCAAGAAGCTTGCTGCGATGACGCCGTACCTCACGCTAAATAATAGAATTTTGATGCCGATCGTCGGACTTAGCGCTGGTAAATTTGATGACTTGAGAGACAAAAATGCGCTGGGGGCGGCTCTTGGGCTAGGCTACCGCCTGATCGATACGGACGGGGGCGAGGAGGCTGCAGCAGCCGCGTTTGCGGCTAGCGGCTTAGGGCGCGGACAGCTATTTATCCAAAGCGCGCTCGAGGCTCAAAACGGCAATGAAAGCGGCATGATAAAAAGCTTTGAATGCTCCTTAAAAAAACTAAATACCGACTACGTCGATCTACTTTTACTGCGCGTTGGGGCGGGCGATGTTAGCTCCGCGTGGGGCGTTTTACAGCGGCTTTACCGTGAGGGACTTGCGGCGTCGATCGGCATTTGCGACCATCTCGGAGAATTCGGGACCGAAAATTTAGCCAAAATCGCGCAAGGTAGCGAAGTTAAACCCGCGGTTTATCAGACGCCTGCGCACTCCTATCTGCGGCGCTTTGCTGCGCGCGGCAAGGTGACCGACCATGACGTGCAAGTGCAGCTGCTATACGAGCCCGGCGAAGAGCTAAAAGAGCCCGCACTCGCGCAAATCGGCGAGAAATACGGCAAAACGCGGCCACAAATCATCTTGCGCTGGCTCGTGCAGCACCGGTTTTGCGCGGTAGTAAACTCCGCTAGCAAGGAGCGTTTACTTGAAAATATCGATATTTTTGGATTTGAACTCGCAGACGAGGATAGCGAGCTGATAGCAAAGCTCTGGCGAGCTAGCGGGCGGGGTGTGATCGCTGCGCTAAATTTGCTGGCTTGATAGACGTTAAATTTAGCTTTAGCGGTCTTGGTTAAAATTTCGCGAATCGCAGCGAAAAAGCGGACAACAAACCTAAGGAAAATCAATGAAAAACTTGGACTACGAGGCGCTTAAGGCGGAGTGGCAAAAAGAGTGGAATGAAAAGGGCGAGAAATATGCCAAGGCGGTAAACGATATGGTGGCCTTTGCCGAGGTTCACGGCTGGGACGCATACAAGGGCGAGGACGCGGTCGATGAGCGCGAGGGTATGACGCAGCTTTGCGAGGCGGTTTTTGAGCTGCTAAAGGAAGCCAACGAGCGCGGCGAGACGGCGAAATTTAGAGCCGATTTTCCGCCCTCAAACGTCATTTTCGATAAAAAGTTGAGAAAAAAGCTAAGAGACATCGATCAAATTTGCCCTCTTGGCGGCGAGAACGTCCTTTTTATCGCCTCAAACGACGACGGCAAGACGCTGTATCTGCTGGAGGGCGACCGCGTGAGCGAGGTGGCGGACGACGTCATTGCCGTGGGTAAGTCAAAGCGAAACGAAATTTACGCCCTACTAAATCAAGACGAGGTATGGCTGATCAGGGGCTACGACGGCAAGAGCGGCGGTGAGTTGGTGGCGAGATTTAGCCACGAGCTGGAGATCATCTACGACGAGGCTGAAATTTTACCCTTTAACGACGGCAGCAAGGTGCTTTTGACCGCCCACGACGGAATTTTTTTGATCTCGCAAAGCGGTGCGAAGCTTATCCATCCGATCTACGAGGATGAGGGCGAGGACGAGGATGAATACGAGCTCGAGATAGCCATGGCAAATGCGACCCTCTCAAACGACAACGAGTTAATCGTCGCGGGCGAGCAAGATAGCGATCACGTCCTGATGGATAGCGAGGGCGAGCGGCTTGGTAACATCGGCGCGCAGAGCTCGTATCCGCACTTTTGCCTATTTAGCGCGGACGATACGCAGCTCATCACAAACTCCTGCCACTTCTACAACGGCGTTACGATCGGCGTGGATAGGGCGCTGCTAAAGCGCGGAGTGCAGATATATCGCG
>CALIWP010000306.1 GCA_938046705.1 uncultured Campylobacter sp.
ACCCATACCCCTGCTTCTCCATATCCTCTTTCGCCACAAACCTCAGCGCAGCGCCGTTTATGCAGTATCTTAGCCCTCCTTTATCGCGCGGACCATCGTCAAATACATGCCCCAAGTGCGAGTCCGACATCGCGGTTTTGACCTCGGTGCGCACCATACCGTGCGATAGATCTGACTTTTCGGCGATCAGGCTAGCATCTATCGGCTTCGTAAAGCTCGGCCACCCGCAGCCCGCGTCAAATTTATCGTACGAGCTAAAAAGCGGCTGACCGTTAGTGATATCGACGTAGATACCGATGCGCTCCTCGGCGTTTAGCTCGCTGCTGTGCGGACGCTCGGTCGCGGCGTGCTTTACGACCTCATATGAGATGGCGCTGAGCTCATTTTTTAGCGCCGCTTCGTCTTTGTTTTTGTAGTTTTGCAAATTTTGCTTCATATCGCGCTTTTTGTCGCTCAAAATTTCGCCCTTTTTAGGCAGGCTCTCAAAGGTCACGTGGCAGTAGCCGTGCGGGTTTTTGTCCAGATAGTCCTGATGATACTCCTCGGCTTTGTAGATATTTTCTAGCGGCGCGACCTCGGTTACAATGGGTGCTTTGTAGTTTTTTTGTTGCTGGGAGATAAAAGTTCTGATCGCCGACTCGTCGGCCGCATCGGTGTAGTAAATGCCCGTACGGTACTGCGTGCCGCGGTCGCCGCCTTGCTTGTTTAGACTGGTTGGATCGATGGTGTTAAAGTAAAATTTGAGCAAATGCGGCAAATCGATCACGTACTCGTCGTATTCGACCCAGACGGCCTCGGCGGCGTTCGTATCGCCAGTGCAGACCTGCTCGTAGCTAGGGTTTGGCACCTTTGAGTTTGCGTAGGCAGTGTAGGTGCTAACCACGCCCGGAAGCTGCTTGAGATAGGCCTCCGTACCCCAAAAGCACCCGCCCGCTAGCACGATCGTTTTGTTCGCGACCTCAGGTTCCTTCGTATTATGATTCATCTGTTCTCCTTGTAAATTTAAAAATATACCTAAAAATAGCGCCAAAGCGCCGACTATTCCTGCTGTTTTTAACGTTTTGCCAAGCATTTTCGCTCCTTTTGGCTTAAATTTTTGATTAAATTTGATTCGGGCAAATTTGACTTCAAATTTGACGGTTTTATATTTTACGCACCGAAAGCTGCATCCTTAATT
>CALIWP010000307.1 GCA_938046705.1 uncultured Campylobacter sp.
GTTCCAAAGCCAGCGCCAAAAGCGCGAAAATAGATCTGGGTTACACGAGTATCGCCGCACCTTTTGACGGCATTTTGGGCGATAATCTCGTAGACGTAGGCTCGCTAGTCGTAGCAAACACGACCCAGCTAGTGCGCCTAACCAAAATCAACCCGATCGAGGCGCACTTCCACATCTCCGACGTAGATAATCTAAACCGCGTCAAAATGCAAGAAAGCGGCCTCTGGGCGCAAACAAACTCGGACGCCGTGCTAAAAGTCGGCCCGGGAGAGTTTAACGGCAAGGTAAATTTCATCGATAACGTCGTAAATACTAACATGGGCACCGTTTTAGCCAAGGCTGAATTTAACAACGACGAGGGCAAGCTGCTACCTGGCATGTTCGGCCACGTGACGATGGGTGGATTTTATCAAAAAGACGGTTTTAAAATCCCTCAAGTAGCACTCCAGCAAACCGACGTCAAGACCTACGTACTCGTGGTCGCCGACGGCAAAGTAGCCTCTAAAGACGTAAAAATCACCTACCAAACCAAAGACGCCGCAGTCGTTAGCGAGGGGTTAAACGAAGGCGATAAAATCATCTTAAACAACTTCCTAAAAATCGGCGTAGGCGCGCCCGTCGAGATAGATAAGGACCTAACCGAAAGCTTTGGTAAAGGTGCAAATTTAGAGCCTAAAAACGAGCAAGAAAAGGCTAAGTGATGTTTTCTAAATTTTTCATAAATCGCCCGATATTCGCCACCGTCGTATCTATCATCATAGTTATCGCGGGCGCAATGGCGATAAAGGGGCTTCCTATCGAGGAGTATCCTAAGCTAACTCCGCCTCAAATTTCCGTTAGCGCCGTCTATACGGGCGCCGACGCTCAAACCATCTCCGACTCCGTAGCCAGCGCGATCGAGGATCAGATAAACGGCGTAGAAAATATGCTCTATATGCAAAGCACCTCAAGCTCGAGCGGCTCGCTAAATATCAACGTTTATTTTAAAATCGGCACCTCAGCCAAACAAGCCACGATCGACGTAAACAACCGCGTCCAAGCCGCGCTCTCAAGGCTACCTCAAGAGGTGCAAAATATGGGCGTGACCGTGCGCGAACGCAGCGGCTCGATCCTAGAAGTAGTCGGCTTTACGAGCTCAAAAATGGACCTAGTAGAGCTATATAACTACGTAAATTTAAACATCGCAGACGAGATCAAAAGAGTTAACGGCGTGGGCGACACGGCGCTAATCGGTAGCAAAGAGTACTCGATGAGAATTTGGCTAAAACCGGACAAACTAGCCTACTACAAGCTAACCCCTAGCGACGTCATCGCTCAAGTAAAAATCCAAAACAGCCAATACGCCGCGGGTAAAATAGGCGAACAGCCATCAGACGGCGATAATCCTTACGTTTACTCCGTTCGCTCCGACGGTCGTCTCAAAAATGCCGCGCAGTTTGGCGATATAATCATCAAAAGCGCCGACGGAGCCGTGCTAAAACTAAAAGACGTAGCGACCGTGGAGCTAGGAGCGGCTAGCTACGCATCAGACGCGATGCTAAACGGCCAAGACGCCATCCCGCTTCTAATCTTTATGCAAAACGACGCTAACGCCCTAGCCACGGCGCAAGCGGTAAACGCAAAGCTAGACGAGCTAAGTAAAAATTTCCCCGCGGGCTTTAAACACACGATCGCATATAACCCGACCGAATTTATCGAAGTTTCTATCCATGAGGTCGTAAAAACCTTTATCGAGGCGATGATCTTGGTTATCATCGTTATGTATATGTTTTTAAAGAGCTTCCGCGCTACTATTATCCCGATGCTAGCCGTTCCAGTGTCCATCATCGGCACCTTTGGCGGACTGTACGCGATGGGATTTAGTATAAATTTGATCACGCTTTTTGCGCTCATCCTTGCTATCGGTATTGTCGTGGACGACGCCATCATCGTTATCGAAAACGTGGAGAGAATTTTACACGAGGAAAAAGACATCACCGTCAAAGAAGCGACATATAAAGCAATGGAGGAGGTACAAACCCCGGTCATCTCGATCGTGCTTGTTTTATCGGCCGTTTTCGTTCCGGTTTCTTTTATGGAGGGTTTTGTCGGCGTGATCCAGCGTCAGTTTGCGCTCACTCTGGTTACTTCGGTTTGTATTTCGGGCTTTGTCGCGCTTACGCTTACTCCGGCGCTTTGCGGCGTTATGCTAAAAAAACAAGAGAGCAAGCCGTTTTGGTTCGTGCAGAAATTTAACGACTCTTTCGACTGGAGTACGAAAATTTTTACCGCAGGCGTTGCAAAAGTGCTTCGTCACGTGATAATCAGCCTTATTTTGATAGGCGTTATGGGTTTTGCGACTTACGAGCTGTTTAAAAAAGTCCCTAGCGGACTCGTACCGTCCGAAGATAAGGGCGCGCTGATGGTTATCACTTCGCTACCGCCGTCAAGCAATATGCTAAAAACCAAAGAAGAGGTAAAAACTATCAGCAACATGGTTCTAAGCAATCCAAACGTCGAATTTACGATGGGTTTTGCCGGATACGATATGCTTGCGGGTGCGCTTAGAGAAAACTCTGCCATCAGCTTTATCAAGCTAAAAGACTGGAGCGAGAGAAAAACGCCGGATAGTCAAGCAGACGCGCTAACGGGGCCTTTTAACGGTATGCTTTGGGGCTCGAAGGAGTCGATGAGCTTCGTCGTAAACGTCCCGCCTATCATGGGTCTATCGATGACGGGCGGCTTTGAGATGTATCTACAAAACAAAAGCGGCAAAAGCTACGCCCAGATCGAAGCCGACGTGAAAAAAGTAGTCGCCGCGGCAAACGCTCGCCCGGATCTAACCAGCGTGCGCTCTACGCTAGAGACTAATTACCGCCAGTTTAAAATCGACGTCGATAGGCAAAAAGCCCAGATGTTTGGCGTGAGCGAGAGCGAAATTTTTGGCGCGATAGGCTCGACTTTCGGCTCTTACTATATCAACGACTTTAGCCTTTTTGGCAAATCCTACCGCGTCTATGCCAGAGGCGAGGACCGATTTAGAAACAATCCCGAAGACTTACGTAAAATTTACGTCCGCTCAAAAGGCGGCGAGATGATACCGCTAAACTCCGTCGCCACCCTAACCAGAATTTTGGGTCCCGATATCGTAGATAGATTTAACCTTTTCCCGGCGGCTAAGATCCAAGGCGATCCAAAACCGGGTTACACATCGGGAGACGCGATAAAAGCGATACAAGAGGTTGTCGAGCAGACGCTAAATATGGAAGAATACTCCATCAGCTGGTCGGGCACGGCATATCAGGAGGTTAGCTCGCAAGGCACGGGCTCTACGGCGTTTATATTCGGTATGGTTTTCGTATTTTTGATACTAGCGGCGCAGTATGAGCGCTGGCTAATCCCGCTAGCCGTTATCACGGCCGTTCCGTTCGCGGTTTTTGGCTCGCTAGTCGCCGTTTGGGCTAGAGGGCTAACAAACGATATCTACTTCCAGATCGGACTACTGCTTCTCATCGGTCTATCGGCTAAAAACGCGATCCTTATCGTAGAATTTGCGATGCAAGAAAGGCTAGCGGGCAAGAGCGTATTTGACGCTGCCGTTAATGCTGCAAGGCTTCGCTTCCGCCCGATCGTCATGACCTCGCTCGCATTTACTTTGGGTGTTTTCCCGATGGTTATCAGCACGGGCGCAGGCGCTGCCTCTCGCCACTCGCTAGGCACGGGCGTGATCGGCGGCATGATAGCGGCCACTACGATAGCGATATTTTTCATACCGATGTTTTACTATCTGCTAGAAAAGCTAAATAACAAAGTCTGGGACAAAAAACCAAGCGGAGCACAGGAGGTCAAAAATGTATAAAATTTTAACTTTAGCCGCGGTGCTATTTTTGGCCGGTTGCTCGTTTCGACCCGAGATCCCCGAGGTCGATACGAAATTTGAATCCACGTATAAATTTGAAACTAGCGACATCAAAGACGAGTGGTGGAAGGAATTTGGCGACGAAAACCTAAACGCTCTCGTAGCTAGCGCGCTAGAGAAAAACACCGATCTTCGCACCGCTTATTTAAATTTACAAAAAGCCGCCGCGAGTCTCGGGATATCAGAGGCCGATCTCTTTCCTAGCGTAAATTTAAACGTCGGTTATACTAAAGCAAAAAGCAGCGGCGAAACCTACACCAAACAGCCTCAGACACGCTACCGAAACTCTGAGGTAAATTTGGGCCTTAGCTACGAGATAGACCTGTGGGGCAGGGTTAGAAACAGCGTCGAGTCGGCTAAAGCCAGTCTAAACGCGACTAAGCTTGACTATGCTACCGCGCGCCTTAGCATAAGCTCTAGCGTGGCTAAAAGCTACTTCGCGCTCGTGGCTCTAAATATGCGCGAAGCCGTGCTAAAAGACACGCTAAAAACCTACGAGGAGACGCTGGCGCTTCGCAAAACGCAGCTTGATCTAGGCGGCATAAACGAGACGACCTATCTACAAAGCAAAGCCGCCGTCGAAAGCGCCAAAGTAAGCCTACTAGAGGTGCAAACCTCGCTATCTCAGGCCCTAACGTCCGTAGCGGTGCTAACAGGCAAATCAAATGACGAGATCCTAAACGGAGCCGTGCAGAGCGCTAAAATGCTGCCTAAAGAGCCCGAAGTGAGCGCAGGCGTGAGCGCGGACATACTGCTGCACAGGAGCGACGTAGCTAAAGCCTACGCCGATCTAAATGCCACCAACGCGCTAATCGGCGTCGCAAAGGCCGACTATCTACCGTCCATCTCGTTAACGGGGCTTTTTGGATTTTCTAGCGTGGATTTTGAAAATATATTTGTCGGCAACGCCAACACGTGGAGCATAGGCGGCTCTTTGGTGCAGAAAATTTTCGACTACGGCAGAACCAAAAACAATGTCCGCATAGCCGAAACCAACGAGCAAATCGCGGCCGTAGCTTACGAAGCTGCGATCAAAAAGGCTCTTGGAGAAGTCAGAGACGCACTAAACAACCGCAAAAACGCCAAACTAACGCTAAATCAAGTCAAAGAGCTCCTGCACTCGCAAGAAAAAATCTATAAGCTAGCCAAGGATCAGTTCGAGGAGGGCTACACCGGGCATCTGGAGCTACTCGACGCGCAGCGCAACCTACTCTCGGTTAGACTCCAAGATATCGCAGCAAATTTAAGCCTCATCGACTCAGTCGTGGACGTTTATAAGGCGTTTGGCGGCGGATTTAAAGCCGAATAATTTTATTTTTTGGCGGAGATTCTCCGCCTCTTTCTTTTTGAATTTCCTTTTGCTTTTTGGTTTTAAATTTGACGCAACGTCGTCTGTAGATTTTAAATATTTCGCTCGTTTTATTACCGCAGCTTATCTTGTTTTATGCCTTCAAATTTCAAAATTTGGCGCTTGCTTTTGCTATTCGCGCGACTCCCATAAACCTGTTTTTAGGCGCCTGATACTTTGGATAAATTTTCGTTGCGACTTTTGAGATAAATTTGCATTCAAAGACGTAAATTTGTTTTAGCTTTGAGCGATGCGCAAAGCCGGTCAAATTTACATCGTCTTATCCGGAGTGCACGCTTTGTAAATTTACTGCTTCAAATTTACGGTTTTTTGGCAAAATTTTCGAGCAGGAAGGCGATTTACGATCAATTTACAGACGTATTTCGGGATCAAATTTAGCGCAAACACCCGCCGCCAAATTTGATTTTTAATTTTGGCAAGCAGTGCAAAAGTACTGCATTAGAGCAAAATCGGCCAAATTTAACGTTTTTGATGTTTTAACCGCCAAGCAAAATTTGTAACGCGCGACGATTTCGCAAATTTGCATTCTTAAATTTGACGCAGAATAAAAAAACAGGTGCGAAAATTTGAAATTTACAAGTCGAAATTTGACTAAATTTATGCCCTGCTTCGCAAAAATCATAAATTTGACTCAAATTTAGACGCGAAATTTTACTCTTTGTCGGTTAAAATTTGTACGATAGTTTCTGGTAAAATTTCATGCTCGATCGCGTGGATTTTAGCTTCAAATTCCTCAAGGCTCATCCTCGCGCTCTTTTCAAACGCGCGCTGAGCGATGATTTTGCCGCCGTCTAGCTCCTCGCTCACCCAGTGCACGCTCACGCCGCCCACCTTCATATCGCTCTCAAAGCTCTCTTTTATCGCATGCGCGCCCTTAAAAAGCGGCAGCAGCGACGGGTGCAAATTTATCGCGCGAACTTGGCTTGTAAAAACGGGCGTGAGGATACGCATAAAGCCCGCAAGCACCGTTAAATCGACGTTTGTGTGCTTGATTTCCTCTACGACCGCGGCGTCAAATTCCTCGCGCGATGCAAAATTAACATGCTCGATAACGACGCTTTTTAGGCCGTATTTTGCGGCCTTTGCTATGCCGCCTGCGTTAGCTTTATTTGTTAGTGTTAGCGCGACTTTGATCTTTATTTCGCCAAAAACTTTTCCGTGCAGCCTCTCTAAAATCGCTTCCAAATTCGAGCCGCCGCCGCTAAATAAAACCGCTATTTTTTTCGTAAGCATTTGAGTCCTTTGATGACGTCCGCGGCCGTGAGCGCGTAGTCGTTGATTTTGATTTCGCGGGCAGCTAGAGCGTGAGCTAGCGTGCCCAAGATCGCGGCATTTAGCGGGTCGTAACCCTGCGCGAGTAGTCCCGCAACGATGCCGCTTAGCGCGTCTCCGCTGCCGCCTTTTGCGAGCGCGGCGCTGCCGTGCGTCATGACGTAAACCTCGCCGCCCTGCGCGATTAGAGTATTTGCGCCCTTTAAAACAAGCACGCATTTAAAATTTTGGCTGAAAATTTGAGCAAGTTTAAAGCGATTTTTTTGTACTTCGCCAGCGTCAAATTTGCCCAGATTTGCAAGCCCCAGCAGGCTCGCAAACTCTTTTGGGTGCGGCGTTATCACGACTTTTTCGCTGCTTAAAAGCTCAAGCATGCGCGGCTCGTAGCAAAGATCGGCGTCAATAACGAGCGCGTCTTTTGTTTTTAGCTCGCTAAAAAGCTTGTCTTTTTGCGCCTCATCAAGCTCGCCAAGCCCCATGCCGACGGCTCCTACTCGCATTTTTGGCGTTATGCAGGCGCTTTGCATTAAAATAGGCTCAATGTTTAAATTTTCACCTATGACGCTAACAAGTCCCGCGCCCATAGTTAGTGCAGCAAGTCCCGCTATACGCGCCGCTCCGCCCTTTTCGCCGCTAACGACAAACACGTGCCCAAAGTCGCCCTTGTTAGCGTTTTGCTTAGTGCGAAACGGCAAATTTAAATCGCTCTTGCCAAGCTTATAAAAGCTCGTCTGCGTCTCGTAAAGCTCACGCGAGAAGCCTAAATTTGCGACTTTTACGCACCCGACGAAATCCTTTGCAAAGTCGCTATAAAGCGCTAGCTTTAGCGCGCCCATGGTCACGGTCGTGTCAGCCCTAAAAACCGCTCCTTGCGACAAACCGTTTTTATCAAGTCCGCTTGGGATGTCGCAGGCGAGCTTGTAGCCGGGTTTTGCGTTTAGTAGATTTATCAAATTTATCGTTCGTTCGTTTAGCTCGCGGCTAAGTCCGGTTCCGAAAATCCCATCGATGATGCAGTCAAATTCGCCGCTTTCCGTCAAATTTGAGATCAAATTTACGCCGCATTTTAGCGCCCTAGTTAGCTCTGTTTTTGAGATTTCGTTTTGTTTGTCGCTCGCCAACAACGCAAAACAATCAAATTTGCCTTGCAAAAGCCGAAGTGCTGCAAGCACGTCTGCACCGTTATTTCCGCTACCGATGACGCCTAAAATTTTACGGCGTTTGGTCGATGATTTTTTGAACTTACTTCGTACGGCGTTAGCTAACGCGTTAGCGGCGTTTTGCATCAAAACTTCGGTGCTAAGCCCAAACTCGCTCACGGCTCTAGCGTCAAGCTCCGCCGTATCCCAAAATAGCTTTTTCATGCGCCCTCCTGCTTCACTCGGTAGCTCAAAGCCTCCAAAATATGCGGCTTTTTGATGATGCGCGAGCCCTCGATGTCGGCGATCGTGCGGGCGACTTTTAGGGTTTTATTGATAGCGCGGCGACTGAGCGAAAATCTCTGCGTTGCATTATCTAGCACGCCGCTAGCCTCGTCGTCGCAAATGCAAAATTTAGCTATCTCTTCGTCGCAGAGCTTGCCGTTTAGCTCGCTTTGAGAGCGCGAAATTTGCGCCTCAAATACGCGCAGCACGGTTTGCCACATCGCTTCGCTCGTTACGTCACTCTTGTCGCTCGCGGCCACCTCGTCCATCTGTACGTGAAGGTCGATGCGGTCAAGCACAGGCGCGGAGATACGCGATTTATAGCGCTTGATTTCAAGTTCCGAGCATTTGCACTCTAGGTTTTTTGAGAGTAGATTACCGCATGGGCACGGGTTCATCGCGGCTACGAACATAAATTTGGTCTCATACGTGACCTTTGAATTTACGCGCGAGATGTTGATTTTGTAGTCCTCCAGCGGCTCGCGCAGGCTCTCTAAAATTTGCGGCGCAAAGTGCGGAAGCTCGTCGAAAAAAAGTATCCCGCCGTTAGCTAGCCCAATCTCGCCGATCCTAGCCGAGCTCGATCCGCCGCCAAATATCGAGCTGCGCGTGCTCGTATGATGGGGCGAACGAAAGGCGCGGAGTGCGGAAAATTCGCTCTCCTGCTGATTTAGCGAGCTATAAGCGCAGCTGAGCAAAATCTCATCCAAACTTTGCGGCGGCAAAATGTATCGCAGGCGCTTGGCGCTCATGCTTTTGCCGCATCCGGGGCTCCCCTCAAAGATAACGTTGTGCATACCGCAAGCAGCCACCAGGCAGGCTCTTTTTGCTCTACTTTGGCCTTTGACGTCGCTAAAATTTAGCTCGAAATTTTGATTTTTTACGAAGCTTTTTTTGCCGATTTTGATCAAATTCGAAAAAAGCGGATGAACGCTGCCGACCTTGCGCGAGGCGGCAAATTCGGGCTCGAGGAAAAATTTGATCGCCTCGGCTAAATTTGAAACGGCGTAAATTTCTAAATTCGGTATCGCGCCCGCTTTTTGCGCTATCTCTTGCGGGATCAGCACGCGAGAACCCGGCGCTTTCGCGCTCAAAAAAAGCAAGATAGAAAAAAGGCTCGCCGTACTTTTGACGTCGCCGTCGAGCCCCAGCTCGCCAAATGCAAAAATAGGCTCGAAATCGCGCTCTTTTTGCAAGGCGATTAAAAGCGCGATAGGCAGGTCGAAGTGGCTGCCTGATTTTGGCATATCCGAGGGGGATAAATTTATGATGATTTTTTGCGCGGGGAAAGAGAAATTTAACGATAAAAGCGCTGATTTTACGCGTTCGGCGCTCTCTTTGATCGAAGCTCCCGCAAGCCCTACGATGTTAAGCGCGGGCAAACCGCGGTTAAAACTGGACTCGACGTCCACAAGCCGCAATTCGTCGTTATAAGTGGCGCATTTTAGGGCTTTCATGCGTTTTTTTGCTTTTTATACTCTTTGTCGAATTTTTTGCGTTTATTGTAGCCGATGCGCTCGATAAAAAGATGTCCGTCTAGGTGATCCATCTCGTGCTGGATCGCAACCGATAAAAGCCCCTCTGCCTCGAGCTCTTTTTGCTCGCCGAAGCGGTCTTGATACTCTAGCGTTATAAATTCGGCTCTTTTTACGTCCTCGTAGTATCCCGGCACGCTAAGGCAGCCTTCTTGGTAGATTATCTCGCCCTCTTTGCGTAAAATTTTGGGATTTATGATTTCTAGCAGATCCTCTTTGCGCTGTTCTTTGCTCTCTTCGTCAACTAAATTTACGATCAAAATTCGCTTAGCCTCGCCAGTTTGGATAGCGGCTAGTCCGATACCGTTTTTAGCGATCATGGTCTCATACATATCGTCTAAAAATTTATGCAAATTTTCGTCAAATTCTTTAACCTCAAGCGATTTGACGAAAAGTTTTTTGTTCGGATAGGTTAGGATTTCTAGTATCATTTTTCAGTCTTGTCCTCTAGTACCAAAAAGTGTTCGCCGTCTCTACCAGTGTTTACAAGCGAATCAAGCGCCAAAGAAAGCATCTCCTCGATAGTTTTTGTCATGTTTAGATCAAAAGTGACCACTTCCATATCAAACTCGTATTTCTCGCCGTTTAGCATAAAAGAAGTGTTGTAAAACATATCGGTTATACGTTTGCAAGCCTTTTGCGCGCCGCTTATGTCGGTATGCTTCATCAGCATAGCAAAACATCCGCCGCCGTAATGCGACAAGATATCGCTACGTCTCGATGTGCGAAGCAACATACGAGAGATATTTTTTAAAACGGCCAGCTTACCTTTTGACCCGATACCGTCCAGCGCACTATCTTTTGGCTTTAGTAGCATAACAGAGGACTTGTAGTCGTATTTTTGGATATTTTCAGACTCGATACTGAGCGTTTTGAGGAAAAATTTTCTATTATATACGTCGAATTTTTCATCATATATAGACTGCTCTTCGACCAGCTTAAATACCTTACTAATCTCTTCGTAGCTCGTTTTGATAACTTCGATATGCTTGTCCATTAGCGAATTTAGCTTGTTTAAGTCTTCGTTAAAAGAGTTAAAGACGCTTTGTATCGTGATCAAATTTACATTTGGATCTAGGCTTTCCGAGCGTTTTTTGATGATAGTTTTTAAAACTCCCAAATTTTTATATATGATCGCAACGGCCTGTAGCATGCTTTTTATCTGCATAAAGCTATTTTTGACCTCGCGCTCGATATTGATTTGTCTATCGTCCTCGAGTTTGCCGATCTCGTCTTCGATCTTTATGATTTCGCCGACCTTTTTCTTAAAATCATCAGACTGCTTTTCGAGCATCTTTTCAAAAAAAACGGTGTAGTTTTTCGGGATCGAGGGGATATTTTCCTCAGTTAGTTCTTTTATGATCGCCTCGGAAAAACCGTAAATGTTAAACTCGTCCTTTTTGGCTTTTGCGCCTACTTTTTGAGTAGACGCGTTATTTGCCGCTACGTTTTCGCTTTTTTTGTTGTCTAACTTTATCAAATTTTACTCTTTACTTAAAGCTTTTCTCCAAAACTTTATCTATAAGCCCGTACTCTTTGGCTTCGGCAGAGCTCATGAAAAAGTCCCTGTCGGTATCTTTTTGGATTTTAGTTAGTTTTTGACCCGTATTTTTAGCTAGGATAGCGTTTAAAATTTCTTTCATACGCAAGATTTCCTTCGCCTGGATCTCTATATCCGTCGCCTGTCCGCGCGCGCCGCCTAAAGGTTGGTGGATCATGATGCGCGAGTTTGGCAAAGCATAACGCTTGCCCTGCGCCCCGCAGCTAAGCAAAAACGCGCCCATAGACGCCGCCTGACCTATACAGATCGTGCAGACGTCGGGCTTGATGTAGTTCATCGTATCGTAAATGCTAAATCCGCTCGTTATCACGCCGCCCGGACTGTTTATATATAGATAGATGTCCTTGTCCGGGTCTTCGGCCTCTAAAAACAGCATCTGAGCCACGATCGCAGACGCCATACCGTCCTCGATCTCGCCACTAAGCATTATTATGCGGTCTTTTAGCAGGCGCGAGTAGATGTCGTAGCTTCTCTCGCCCTTGCTCGTACGCTCGATGACGTAGGGGATGTAGTAGCTCATTACTCCGCCTTTTTCTCTTTTTTATCGTTTTTCTCGCTCTTTAGCGCGAACATCTCGTTAAATAGCTTCTCTTCGATCATCGACATTTTGATCGCAGGTAAAATTCCTTGATTTTTATAGTTTTCAAGGTGCTGTTTCGGATCTACGCCCGAGCGATACGCCTCGAAATACACCGCTTGGATCAGCTCTTGATCGCTTACTTTGATATCTCTGCGGCGCGCTAGTTCGTCTATTATAAACGTCAGCTTCACGCTTTTTACCGCATCGTCGCGGTAGGTCTCGCGCTGTTTAGTTAGAGCGTCTTTATCCTCTCTAAATTTAGCCATCTGCTCAGGCGTAAAGTTGCTCCAAGCGCTGCGGAACTGCATATCCACCTCTTGCTCTACGATGTTTTTCGGCACGTCGAAGTTAAATTTAGCCACGATCGCGTCGGCAAATTTAGGCTTTAGCTCCTCGTTTACGTTTTTAGCGTGCTTCTCGGCTTTGATCTGCTCTTTTAGTCTCTCTTCAAATAGCTCGACGCTTACCTTTTCCTCGCCCGGCATTATGCGTTTTAGCGTCTCTTCATCGATCTCTTCAGGCACTTTTTTACCTTGGATTTCGTGTAGCTTTACTTTAAACGTCGCGTCTTTGCCCGCAAGGTGCGCAGCGCCGTACTCAGCAGGGAATTTAACCTTTACGTCGCGCTCTTCGCCGACTTTTAGTCCGATCATACCGTCCTCAAAGCCAGGTATAAACTGACCTGAACCGATTTCTAGTAGGTAGTTTTCGGCTTTGCCGCCTTCAAACGCCTCGCCGTCTACGAAGCCCTCAAAGTCAAATTTAGCAAAATCTCCCTTTTCAAGTGCAGCTTTTTCTATTTTTTCTAACGGAGCCATCATTTTTAAAATTTCGTTTTTTCTCTCGTCGATCTCTTTTTTAGTTACGCGCGGAGTGCTGACGCTTTCTATCAGCTCCTCGTAGCCGTCGATGTTTATAACCGGTTTAAACGAAAGCTCGATCTCTGCGTCTATCTCGTTTTCGCCTCTATCAAATTTAGTCACGATCGGCTCGCCGATAACCTCTTCAAATTTTCTATTTAGCTCTTTTAGGCCCGCATCGATCGCCTCTTTTAACGCGTCTTGCTCGGCATCGGCGGTTAGTTCTTTTTCGTAACGTTTTAGCACTACGTTCACAGGCACTTTGCCCGCTCTAAATCCGTCTATTTTCATATTTTTCGCAGCTTTTTTAGCAGCGTTTTCGAGTTTGGATTTTACGTCCGCGCTCGGTATTTTCGCACTTAGCGAAGCATTTACGGCGTCGATCGCCTTGGTTTTGATTTGCATTAAATTCCTTTAAAAAATAAAAATTTCCTAGAGTGTAGCAAAATTTTCCTTATTCATAGTATAAATTTAAGCGCGCGAAAGGCGAATTTAAGTAAAATCATTTATCAAATTTAAATAGTGAAATGAATCAGGAACGCAAATGCAAGAAAATTTAAAAAATGAGAATTTAAAAAAAGAAAAGTTTGAAAGCTGCGTCGAGCAGATGCTAAATTTAGTCGGCGAAGACCCGAACAGAGAGGGGCTGGTTAAAACTCCCGAGCGCGTTTTTAAAGCTTATGAGTTTTTAACGAGCGGCTACTCGCAAGACCCCAAAGTCGTGCTAAACGACGCGCTGTTTGACAGCTCAAATAACGAAATGGTGCTCGTGCGCGATATCGAATTTTACAGCCTTTGCGAGCATCATTTGTTGCCGTTTTTCGGGCGCGTGCACGTGGCCTACATCCCAAATCACAAGGTCGTAGGCCTTAGCAAAATCCCGCGCATGGTAAATATCTTCGCCCGCCGCCTGCAGATCCAAGAGCAGCTCACCGAGCAAATCGCCGAAGCCGTGCAGGACGTCATCAAGCCAAAAGGCGTTGGCGTCGTCATCGAGGCGCGTCACATGTGCGTTGAGATGCGAGGCGTGGGCAAGATCAACTCAACCACGACAACATCGGCACTGCGGGGCTGCTTTTTAAAAAGTAGCGAGACTAGACGCGAATTTTTCTCGCTCATCAATTCGCACAAAGAAGTGAGATTTTAGTGAATTTAGATAGCTTAAAATCAAAACTGGGGGCAAATTTATCGCTATCTAGCGTCTTTGGCGTGATCGAGCGAATTTCTGCTACGACGATAGAGATCTCGGGACTGCGCCCCAGCATCGGCGACATCGTGCAAATTTGCGCTAAAGACAAGAGCAAAAGCGGACTGGCGATGGTGACCGAGGTGCGGCAAAATACCGCGCTCATCTCGCCCTTTGGCTTTGTAGAAGGCTACAAGATCGGCGACTTCGTCTATCAGAGCGACCAAGGTATGAAAATACCCGTCGGAGACGCTCTTTTGGGGCGCGTGGTGGATCCTTTTATGAATCCAAAAGACGGCAAGGGCGCGATCGCCGCCACCGAGTACGCCCCGATAATGCGCGCTCCGATCGATGCTATGAAGCGCGGACTAATAGATGAAATTTTTAGCATCGGAGTTAAAAGCATAGACGGACTACTAACCTGCGGCAAAGGCCAGAAACTAGGCATTTTCGCGGGCTCTGGCGTGGGCAAAAGTACGCTCATGGGTATGATAGTGAAAAACTCGCAAGCTCCGATCAAGGTAGTCGCCCTAATCGGCGAGCGCGGCCGCGAAGTGCCTGAGTTTATAGAGAAAAATTTACGCGGCGACCTAAGCGGCACCGTCGTCATCGTAGCCACCAGCGACGATAGTCCGCTGATGCGAAAATACGGCGCCTTTTGCGCTATGAGCGTGGCAGAATACTTCAAAAACCAAGGCAAAGACGTGCTTTTCATCATGGATAGCGTGACGAGGTTTGCCATGGCGCAGCGAGAGATCGGGCTGGCACTGGGCGAGCCGCCGACGTCTAAGGGCTACCCGCCATCCGTACTCACCCTGCTGCCTCAGCTGATGGAGCGCGCGGGCAAAGAAGAGGGCAAAGGTAGCATAACGGCCTTTTTTACCGTGCTAGTCGACGGCGACGATATGAGCGACCCGATAGCCGACCAGAGTCGCTCGATCCTAGACGGCCACATCGTGCTTAGCCGCGAGATGACGGACTTTGGCATCTACCCGCCTATAAACATATTAAACTCCGCCTCGCGCGTGATGAGCGACATTGCGAGCAAAGAGCACAGAGCAAACGCCGCCAAGCTAAAACGTCTCTACTCACTTCTAAAAGAAAACGAGGTCCTGCTACGCATCGGCGCGTATCAAAAGGGTAGCGACAAAGAGCTAGACCTCGCCATCTCGA
>CALIWP010000308.1 GCA_938046705.1 uncultured Campylobacter sp.
AACTCATCGCTTCCGAAATGCAGGTGCGAGCCCGTGCTCATGCCGGTACTGCCTACGTAAGCGATGAGTTGCCCCTGCTTTACTTTTACGCCGCTTTGTATACCCTTAGCAAAGCCGCTAGAATGCGCATACAGCGTCTCGTAGCCGCCGACATGCCCGACGATGACGACCTTGCCGTAGCCGCTTTTGGTTCCGACGAATTTAACCGTACCCTCGCCGGCCGCCTTTATCGGAGTGCCTTTAGGAGCGCCGTAATCCACGCCTAGATGCGCCTTATAGCGCTTTAGTATCGGATGATAGCGCTTTGGCGTAAAAGGCGAAGTGATGCGGGCATTTGCTATCGGCCTGGTTAGCAAAAATTTATCGTTTTTCTTGCCGCTTTTGTCGTAGTATTTGTTTTCGAATTTATACGTGACGTATTTTTTATCGCCGATTTGTATCGACGCCCAGTGTATTTCCGGCATGCCAAACGTTCGTCCGAGCCTAGTTTTTTGCGTGTATTCCATCGCGAGCCTGTCGCCTTTTTTTAGCTTTTTAAACTCGCTTTCCGGCACTTCGTTCTTCATCGCCAGATAAAATCCGTGTGCCAAAGCCGCACTGCCCGTAGCGTCTTGGATATCTTGCGAAGGCGAAACCGTAATAGGCATACTAAGCACGCGCCTATGCGTCTGATACGAGATCGAGGAAAGCTGAAAATTATACTTTCCGTCGTTATCTTTATAAATTTGCGCTTGGAGCTCTTCGTTTACGGGGATTAGCACCTGGCTTATCCCGCCTTTTTCGTCTCTTAAAATTTGATACGATATGCCCGCTTTTATCTCGCTTACAAACTCCTTATCGTCCGAATCCATATCGTAGTAAAGAGAAAGCGGGATGGAGTTTTTCTCTAAAAACGTTAAAAACGTATCTCCGTTAGGCCAGCTAAGCTCCTGAACGGTAGGTTGTGCAGGCTCTACGGCGAATAAATTTACCGTCAGCAGTAAAGCTAATGAAAATTTCCTCATAATTTCCCTTGATTTAAAAGCCGTATTTTACTCGAAAATTACTTACATTTTGCAAAACTAAGGCGCTTTAAGCTATAATGAGCGGCAAAATTCTACATTTTTAGGAGATAGATTTTGAAAAAAATTCTTTTATTTTTAGCGGCGGCTTGCCTTGGCTTTGCGGCCGAGTTTTCGATGAGGGAGTACAAAACCCCGCTAATAAGCGTGGATGAGGGCGTAGGCACGATCATAGACGGCTCGGACATCGTCGTAGGTAGTAGCGGCGTCGTGATGCATAAATTTGAAGGCTCTCAAAGCTCAATCATCGCTCGGGCCGTAGTCACGCAAAAAAGCGGCGGCTTTGCAAAGGTGCGATTTGAGGTATTTGACACGTTAGCGCAAAAAGCTCTACCGATACCGGGAATTTTGCCTAAAAGCGGCGACGAGATCATCCTAAACTATCTATACAACCGCTCGCTCATCGTCGTGCCGAACAAAGAAATTTACGCCGAAGTAACGAACGCGTTTAAAGATATCACCTTTATCCACCCCGATATCGTGGGCTCGTACCTAAGCTACGAGTATAAACCAAACCCTAGCCGCGACGACTTTCGTAAAATGTGCAACCAAAGCGCTGCGGGGCTAATATTTATCGCCATGAATAACGAAGCACTTTTTGCCGACTGCCAGAGTTTCGAGCCGCTAAAACGCTTCCAAAGCGGCGCGGTCAAATACTACCAGCTGCCTTTTTATACTCGCGTCAAGGACATCGATACGGTATTTTGGAAATGGGGCTCGGAGCAGATCAGCGACTTTGACCGCCACTACAAAGCTCTTTTGAAAGAGAAATGATGCACGAAAAACACGCTAAATTTTTTGTAAATTTACTAGGCGCCGATAACGCCTACTTCGACGACGCGCACAGAATCGCCTACTGCTACGACGCGACGAAAAAGCGGCATTTACCAGACGGCGTGCTTTTCCCTAGAGACGAGCGCGACGTTAGCGAGATTTTAAAGTACTGCAACGAAAACGGAGTCAAAATCGTGCCTAGGGGTGCTGGCAGCGGCTTTACGGGCGGTGCGCTAGCGCACGAGGGCGGCGTGGTGCTTGCCTTTGAAAAACACATGAACAAAATCCTAGAAATCGACATGCAAAACATGGTCGCCGTCGTGCAACCTGGCTGTATAAATATAAATTTGCAGCGCGAAGCCGAGAAGCTAGGCCTTTTCTATCCGCCAGATCCCGCCAGCCAGGAGTACTCGACGCTAGGAGGCAACGTCAGCGAAAACGCGGGCGGTATGCGCGCGGCAAAATACGGCATCACCAAAGACTACGTCATGGCGCTGCGAGCCGTGCTACCTAACGGCGAAGTAATCCGCGCGGGCAAACGCACGATAAAAGACGTCGCGGGCTACAATATCGCGGGTATCCTCATCGCCAGCGAGGGCACGCTAGCGGTAATAACCGAGATCACGCTAAAACTCATCGCAAAGCCTAAATTTAGAAAAACGGCGATGGGAATTTTCCCTAGCGTAAACGCCGCGATGAACGCCGTTTATAAGACGATGGCAGCAGGCGTAACGCCTGTAGCGATGGAGTTTTTGGACGCGCTTTGCATACGCGCGGTCGAGACTAAATTTAACAAAGGCCTACCGCAAGATGCGGGCGCCCTGCTCATCACCGACGTGGACGGCGACGTTTTAGACGGGCTAGAGCAGGATCTAGCCACGATAGAGCGAGTGTTTAGAGAAAACGGCGCTAGCGAATTTAGACGCGCTAAGGACGAGAGCGAGCGAAACGACATCTGGTTTGCCCGCCGCAACTGCTCGCAAGCGATAAATATCTACGGAAATTTAAAGCTAAACGAGGACATCACGGTGCCGCGCTCAAAGCTGCCCGAGTTGCTAGAGCGTATCGGCGGCGTCGCTGAAAAGTACGGCGTTCAGGTGCCATGCTTCGGTCACACTGGGGATGGCAACGTGCACACTAACGTCATGGTCGTGGACAAAGCCGACCCGGTGCAGGTAGAGAGCGGACACAAAGCGATCGAGGAAATTTTTAAGATCGCGGTGGAGCTTGGCGGCACGCTCAGCGGTGAGCACGGTATCGGCATCAGCAAGGCCGAGTTTATGCCGCTTGCCTTTACGGATGCCGAGATGGAGCTTTTTAGAAGCATCAAAAAGGCATTTGATCCGAACAATATCCTAAACCCGTTTAAGATGGGGTTGTAAAAAGCATTGCCTCGTTAGCATTTTTCTTGTGCTAGCGCTTTCTTTGAGAAATAAGTTTCGTTTTTGCTGCCGTGGCGACCTGATTAGTTGACCTCGGTCGCAAAAACTTCAACTTCTTCTAGCGACTTCAAGCAAATTCAAATTTATTCTTTTTTATATGTCACAAATACCATTGAATTTGGTATGTTTTTCCCTATTACATAATCTGGATTGTAAGTAGCTATATTGTGTACGACTGTACCA
>CALIWP010000309.1 GCA_938046705.1 uncultured Campylobacter sp.
CTATTTTGCTCGGCGAGATTCGCCTCGATCTGCTTGATATTCTCGTTTATCAGAGTGCACATCTGTCCGATCTCGTCGCTTCCGCCGCGATTTAGAAGCTGAGCTTTATCCGTTTTGTTGTTTAAAAACTCGAAAAATCTAACCAACCCGTTTTTAGTCGAGTCGATGCCGGAGATTAAATTTTTGCCGATTAAGATAGATACAAGCAGCATTAGCGCGATACAAACCGCGATAACCGATACGCTAACGATCATCTGAGTATTCGCGTCGCTTTTTATTTGCTTCGCGTCCTTTTGCATGCCTTCTAGCAGCTTTAGCTCAAGTTCTCTCATCGCGTCTATAGAGATGCTTATTTTTGAAAACCATTTAGGCGCATCGTAAGAGGCATCCTCGGTAGCTACGACATTTTTTATGATATTCATCGCATCGTTAAAGTCTGCCTTTTTTCTAGCGATATTATCAAATTCGTCACTAAATTCTTTAGGATTGTATTCGTCGAAGTCTTGCATAAATTTGTTTATGACGCTATTTAGCGCAACTACCTTGTTATAATCCTCTTTACTTATGCTTTTTTTAGTAAAGACTCCGTTTAGCGTAGCGCGCAAGATACCAAAAGACTCCTTTATCTCGCCTACGATAATGATGCGCTTTAGATCGTCTATGAGGCTTGGCTCAAGCTTGTCGCTATAACCGTTTATCGCGATAACCTCTTTTCTTAAAATATTCGTTATACGGCCGATTGGATTATCGCTGCCTTTTTGATCGACCTCGGAGCGGATTTTAGCTAGCTCGGGAGCTATTTCGCTTTTTTCGGCTAGCTTTTCAAGCACTGCGTCTACATTTTTTCGCTGCGCCAGTAGCTTAGCGTTATCTCCACCTGCTAGCACTCCCGAGCTAAATCCTCGCTCCTTTTGCAGCTCGTGAATGAAACTGTTTTGATCCGTGATCGTATCCACGATTTGCTCGCTATACTCGGCTTTTGCGCGAGTTTTTGCGATACTGTTTAGCATATAGACGCTCATTATGCCAAGCCCTAAAAGACCGACGATAGCTATCGTCATGATCTTAAATTTGATACCCATATTGTTCATTTTTCCTCCTTTTTTACGCTACCTTGCGCTTTTTTCTTGCACTCGTTTTATAAAATATTTCGCGTTTTCTACGGGAACGTCCGGCAAAATACCGTGTCCGAGATTAAAGATATGCGGCGCGTTTTTCATCGTCTGCAAAATTCGTTCCACACCCGCGTCGATCGCCTCTTTGCTATAAAGGCGAGTAGGCTCCATATTTCCTTGAAGGACGTATTTTGGGCTTAGTTTTGCTTTAGCAAGCTCGATCGGCGTACTCCAATCCACTCCAAAAACATCGAAATTTCCCGAAATTTTATCTAGATAACCGCTTATGCCTTTTGGAAAAACGATAACCGGAATTTGAGGAAATTTAGCCTTAAGCGCATCCACTATATCCATGATATACTTCCAGCCAAACTCAAAATACGCCTCATTCTCCAGCGCGGCCGCCCAGCTATCAAAAATTTGCACCGCATTTACGCCGGCTTTTATCTGCTCTTTCATGTAGCCTATGAGCGCGGCCGTGACCTTGGCTAAAATTTGATGCATAAACTCGGGATTTGAATACAAAAGCTTTTTGCTAACCGCGTAGGTTTTCGTCCCGCCGCCCTCGATCATGTACGTAGCTATCGTCCACGGCGCGCCGCAAAAGCCGATCAGAGCCTTATCCTGCGCCAAATTTTCGCGCGTTAGCTTAATCGTATCATATACGTAGTTTAAATTTTTGATTGATTTTTGAACATCCAGCCTATCTAGATCATCTTTCGTCTTGATCGGATCGCTAAACACTGGCCCCTCGCCTTGGACGAATTTAAGATCCATGCCCATCTCAAGCGGCATGACGAGAATATCGCTAAAAAGTATCGCCGCATCGACGCCTAAAATTTCAACCGGCTGGATCGTGACTTCACTGGCTTTTTTATAATCTTTGCAAAGCGATAAAAAATCACCCGCAGCGGCTCGGACCCGCATGTACTCAGGTAGGTATCTGCCGGCTTGGCGCATCATCCAAACGGGCGTATAGGGCGTCGGTTTTTTCAAACAAGCGTCGATGAAAATCATATATTTCCTTTAAATTTTTAGCGATTTTATCTAAATATTTATTAAATTCTAATCCGCCCACTTACTTTCGTCTAATTTTTTTTCATTTTTGGCCACAACTAGCGCGCCCAGCATATCTCCCGTGACGTTCATCGACGTACGCCCCATGTCAAGGATCGCGTCGATACCCAAAATCAGCGCATACGCAGCGGCTACCGCGCTTCCGCCCTCGACTTTTAGACCGACTGATTCAAGCACCATCAAAAGCATTATCGCACCCGCTCCGGGAACTCCGGCAGTCCCGACGGCGGCAAGGACGGCCGTTAGTATTATGGTCATTTTAGCCCCGGAGTCAAGCTCCACGCCCACGGCGTTAGCGATAAACATCGCGCAGATACCTAGATATATGATCGTGCCGTTCATATTTACGGTCGCTCCAACCGGAAGTGCAAATCCGTAAATTTGCTTTGGGATACCCATATCTTCTTCGGCCGTTTTCATCGAGATAGGCAGCGTCCCACCCGAGCTTCTGGTTACAAAAGCCGTCAGCATAGGCGATCGAACTTTTTTTAGAAATTTAAACGGATTGATTTTAACGATCAAGCAAATCAAGAAATAAACGACGAAAATTTGAGCCGCAAAGCCGATATATGCGCTAACCGTGACGCCAAGAAGCGGTCCGAAAGCCTTTACGCCCTGCTGCGAAAATACGATAAATATAAGAGCGAAAACGCCAAACGGCGCGTACTCCATGATCCATCTTATGACGTAAAACATGATGTGGTTGATCCCGTCAAATACGTCGTAGATCAAATTTCCCAGCCTACTTAGCCTCTCGTCTTTGCTATCCTTTAAAAACGAAAGCGCAACGCCGAAAAATAGGCTAAAAGTTATGATTTGTAAAATTTCGCCCTTTGCAATAGCTTCAAAAGGGTTAGTGGGAAATAAATTTATCAGTATCGACGACATACTAGGCGCATTTGCGGCCTTGCCTGCTACGTCGCCGCTGCCGGTTATGTGCAGTCCGGCTCCCGGCTCCAAGATAAGTCCGACCGCAAGCCCGACTATGATGGCAAAAAACGACGTCAATATGTAAAAAATCAGCACCTTTGCCCCCACTCTGCCAAGATCGGAAGGCGAAATGGAGCTACAGCCCACGATGAGCGAAGCCATAACGATAGGCACGATGATCATCTTAAGAAGCCTTATGAATACGTCGCCAAAAGGCTTTAGGATAACTATCGCGTCCTTTGCGTCTTGAAAAATGATGCCGCAAACGGCGCCCAAAATAAGTCCGGCTAAAATTTTTAGAAGCAAATTCGCCTCGAAATATTTTTGAATTATTCCGCGTTTAGCGTTTGGTTGCACGAAATCTCCTTTAAATTTAATCCGTGAATTATAAGTAAATTTTTCTTAAACTACAAATACTTCTGTTTTTTGAATTACGGATTAAATTTAAAACGAGAAAAAATTAAAAGGCGCAAATTTTAGTTTTTAGCCGCCAGTTCGTCTAGCAAATTTTGCAAATTTACGCCCGCCAAGCTATCAAACATCGCTTGCTGCGCGGAGGCAAATTTAGGCGTCAAAAGCGCCTCGATCCTGCCTCCTAGCGGACAAGGCGGCGGTGAGTTTTTGTGGATCTTAAAGATGTCGTTTTCGCCCTCGTTTACCGCCGAAAATATATCAAAAAGCGTGATCTGCTCAGGCTTCTTAGCTAGACTCGCCCCGCCCGTACCCGCACTCACGTTTATCAAATTTGCCGATTTTAAAAGCCTGATTATATTTCGCACGATGACGGGGTTCGTGCCGATCGTGCCTGCTAAAAATTCGCTCGTGTTTTTCTCGTCCTTAAAAAACTCGCAGCTAAGCAGGATGTGGATAGCGATAGAAAATTTTTGTCCTATTTGC
>CALIWP010000310.1 GCA_938046705.1 uncultured Campylobacter sp.
CACTGCGCACACGAGCATGGTGCAGATCGAGAAATTTAAAGGCGAACTGCCGAGCATAACGGCGTTTGATAGGCCTGCGACGATAGAGGCTTAGGCTTTGTGATTTAAATTTGAGCGGTTAAATTCGGCCGCTCAAATTTGACTACTTTTTAAATTTACCCGCTCAAATTTAGCGTCAAATTTAACTCAAATTTGACCGCGTCCGCGCTTGCTCCGCGCCGCTAAATTTTAAATTTGCCTCAAATCAGCCGTTTTTTTGCCTAAAATTTGTAAAATTAGCCCAAAAAAAGGATAAAAAATGAGCCAAAAAACGCTAACGATCATCGACACTTTCGGATTTTTTTTCAGGCTTTACTACGCGATGAGCGGACTAAAAAACCGCGAGGGCAAGCCAAGCGGCATGGTGAGCGGCTTTGCTAGCTTTATCATGAATCTGCGCCAGGAGTTTGCCAGCGACTACATCATCTTTGCGCTAGATAGCAAGGGCAAAACGCTGCGCCACGAGATCCTGGGCGAATACAAAGCCAACCGCTCCGAGCCGCCAGCCGCGCTAAAAGAGCAGCTGCCCGTGTGCATCGAAATGATAGAAAAAATGGGTCTAGCTGCCGTGAGTCGCGAAGGCTACGAGGCCGACGACATCATCGCTAGCGTCGTAAAGGAGTGCAAGCAGAGGGGTATATTTGTACGTATCGTAACGCACGATAAAGACCTCTATCAGCTCATCGAGGACGGCAAAGTGAGCATCTACAGCCCCCAAAGCAAGATCGACCACGATAGCGCGAGCTGCATAGAAAAATACGGCGTTCCGCCAAGCTGCATACGCGATTTTCTCGCGATCGCGGGCGATAGCTCGGATAATATCCCGGGCGTCAAAGGCATCGGCGCGGTGGGCGCCAAAAAGCTACTAAACGAATTTGGCAGCCTCGAAGGCATCTACGAAAACCTGCCGCTAGTGCGAAACGAACGCATCCGCAGTATGCTAGCAGAAGGCCGAGAGAGCGCGTTTTTGAGCAAGCGCCTAACCTCGCTCTTTGACGACGTGCCGGACGTGCTCGATCTAAAAAGGGCGGAATTTCCCGAGCAAAATCCGCTCGTAAAGGTCGCCGATACTCTTCGCGAATACGATCTAAACCGCCTCTTAAAAGCGCTACAAAATAGCCAAGACGCGGGCGAAAACGCGGAATTTAAGCTCGGCTTTAACGCGCGGCTTTTAACGGACGAGGGCGAGATCGAGCGACTGCTGGCAAACGTTGGCGCGGACACGCTCGTGGCCTTTGACACCGAGACCACGGACGTCGATACGCAAAACGCCAGGTTGGTCGGCTTTAGCTTTTGCTTTAACGACGAGGAAGCCTACTACGTGCCCGTGTCGCACGGGTATCTGGGCGTGCCGAAGCAGGTGAGCGAGAAATTTGCCGCCTGGGCGATCTCGCAAATTTACAAAGGCTGCGTGATCGGGCAAAATTTAAAGTACGATTTTAAGGTCGTAAAGCGAAATTTGGGGCTTGAGCCGCCTGCAAATTTTAAAGATACGATGATACTAGCGTGGCTCATGGATCCGGGCTCAAGCGTAGGTATGGACGCGCTAGCTAAGCGCCTCTACGACTACGACACGATCAAATTTGAAGACGTGGTAAAGCGCGGCGAGACCTTCGCGTCCGTAGCGCTAGAAAATGCCGCGAAATACGCCGCCGAAGACGCATGGATAACGCTCAAATTTTACAAAAGCTTTTTAAATTTACTAGACCCCGAGTTGCTCGCGCTTGCAGGTAAGCACGAGTTTGCGTTTATCCTCACGCTTTTTGATATGGAGCGTGAGGGCATCGCGATAAACCAGGAGAAAATGCAAAATTTGATCCTGCGAAACGACGCTAAGATCAAGGCCTTAACGAGTGAAATCTACGAATTAACGGGCGAAAATTTTAATATCAACTCCGTTAAGCAGCTAGGTTCGGTACTGTTTGAGCACCTAAAACTACCCGTAAAGAAAAAGACCAAAACGGGCTACAGCACCGACGAAGCCGTGCTAGCCGAGCTCATCGAGGAGCATCCGGTCATCGAAAAACTGCTCGAGTACCGCGAGCTATACAAGCTGCAAAGCACCTACTGCGAACCGCTGCTAAATTTAGCCAAAAAAGACGCTAACAGCAGGATATACACGAACTTTATCCAGACGGGAACGAGCACGGGCAGGCTCTCGTCTAAAAACCCGAATCTGCAAAATATCCCCGCTCGCGGCAACCTAGCTAAGGACGTACGAGGCTGCTTTGAGGCCAAAAGCGGCTTTAGTTTCGTGGGGCTTGATTATAGTCAGATCGAGCTGCGACTGCTCGCGCATTTTAGCCGCGACGAGGCGCTTTTGCGGGCGTTTGCAAACGACGAGGACATCCACGCGCGCACTGCAATTAGTATATTCGGCAGTGCTGAGGGGCAAAACCGCGCGGTGGCTAAGAGTATAAATTTCGGCCTCATCTACGGCATGGGCTCGAGCAAGTTAGCTGGGCAAGTCGGCATCACGCGCGCCGAAGCTAAGGAGTATATCGAGCGCTATTTTAAAGCTTTCCCTACGATAAAAGGCTTTTTAGAAGGGATAAAAACCGCTGCCAAAAACGAGGGCTTCGTTCGTACGCTGCTGGGTAGAAAGCGACTGTTTGACTTTACTACCGCGACGCCGATGCAAACGGCGATGTACGAGCGCGAGGCGGTAAATACGATATTTCAAGGCTCAGCCGCCGATATCATCAAGATGGCGATGGTAAAAATCCGCCCGCTTTTAAGCCCGCGCGCTAGAATGCTTTTGCAGATACACGACGAGCTGATCTTTGAGGTGCAGGACGGCTATGCGGAGGAGTTTGGCGCAGCGGCACAAAAGATAATGCAAGAAATTTACAAACTAAACGTACCGCTAAAAACGAGCCTAAATGTGGCGAAGGATTGGGGCGAGTTGAAGTAAAACAGCAAATTTGAGCGTTTAGTCTGCGTCAAATTTGCCGGCTAAGCTTATGGGTGCAACGACGATAAAATTTAGATTAAATTTGCTAATCGGTAAAGGCGGTTGCAAGCGGCAAGATGTGCGACTACGGCGTTTTTGGCGCACTAGGTTTAAATTTGCCCCGCTTTTATTTTTGGCGTCTGGTTTTTTAGTTTGGCTAGCTACTACTGGCTAGCAAAAGCACATGTGTGGCAAAATAAATTTTGCATTTTTAATTAGCCTTGTTGTTTGCGGCTTGGTAAAATTCAGCGCAAAAATCCCTGCTTGCGTAGAAATTTTTCTAAGCTCGCGGTAAATTCCGCATAGCCCACAGCGTTTGGATGGATCTGATCGGACATCAGGCGGCTTTGTTTCATCACGTTGCCCCAGGCGTCAGAGAGCAAAGGCACGCGGGATTCCTTCGCCAGCTCCTCGTACAGCTCGTGATCGCTAAATATCCCAAGCGCCGCGCCTAAAGTTAGCTTGGGAACGCCGATCAGCACCGCGCGACTGCCGCTTTCTTTTACCGTGCGTAAGATGGCGGCGATATTGGCGTGCGTGGTGGAGCTAGGCTGTCTGCGCAAAAAGTCGTTGCCACCTATGCTAACTATCACGAGTGCGGGCTTATATTCTTGCAAAAGTGCGGGCAAACGCGCCAAAGCCTGCGCGATAGTATCGCCCGAAACTCCCGCATTTAGCACTTGCCAGCTGCTCAAGCGCGCTAAATTTGCCGGCCACGCGCTCTGCTCGCTAGCGCCCACTCCATGCGTGATCGAGTCGCCCAGAGCCACCACGACGCTGCCAGCCGGTAGCGGGCGTTCTTTGTCTCTGCCGCCGCAAGCCGCGATAGATAGCGCAACCAGCGCGGCAAGCAGTATCGCGTAAAATTTTCTCATAAAAGTTCCGTTGAATTTTTATTTCTCCGCTTTTGCGGTAAATTTACGAAACGCAAACCGTGTAGTGAAAAATTTAGCCACCGCACATAAGCAAACGCGCTCAAATTTATAAATTTGCGTAAATTTAAGATGCAAGCCGTCGCGTGCGAAAATTTGCGCTAAATTTTAAAATTTAACGCAAATTCTAAAGTAAATTTCATGCGCTCCGTCGCGGTGTTTGCCACTCGCCCGCAATACGCCTAAAGCCACTAAAATTTAGCGACCTAGCGCA
>CALIWP010000311.1 GCA_938046705.1 uncultured Campylobacter sp.
AAGGTACGGGTCTCGGCGCGTCAAATTTAATAGCCTATCCAAATTTGAATCCTTCTAAATTTCACTCACAAAATTTACTCAAATTTAAGCCCTTTTAAAGCCGAGCCCAAATTCTAAGCCCGATTTTACGCGTTTTTAAACCTTAAAGCTGTATAATCGGGGTCAAATTTATCAAAAGGCGATACAGATGATAAAAGGCATTTCTGGCTCGCGCATGGTGATGGAAGCCTTGCGCGAAGAGGGCGTAGACACGGTTTTTGGTTACCCGGGCGGCGCGGCGCTAAACATCTACGACGAGACGTACAAGCAAAGTTATTTCAAGCACGTTTTGACGCGTCACGAGCAAGCCGCCGTACACGCCGCAGACGGCTACGCGCGCGCTAGCGGCAAGGTCGGAGTGGCGTTTGTGACGAGCGGCCCCGGCTTTACAAACGCAGTCACGGGTCTAGCCACCGCATACTCGGATAGTATTCCGCTTATATTAATCAGCGGTCAGGTTCCGACCTCGCTTATCGGCACGGACGCCTTTCAGGAGATCGACGCCGTGGGCATCTCGCGCCCGTGCGTGAAGCACAACTACCTCGTGCGCAGTATCGAGGAGCTACCGCGCATCCTAAAAGAGGCCTTTTATATCGCTCGCTCGGGACGTCCCGGCCCCGTTCACGTCGATATCCCAAAGGATATAACCGCGGCCGTCGGGGATTTTGATTACCCGACCGAGATAAAGATGCCCACATACAAACCGACCTACAAAGGCAACGCAAAACAGATCAAAAAGGCGCTCGAAGTCATCGCCGAGGCCAAACGCCCGCTACTTTATCTAGGAGGCGGCGTCGTAGCGGCGAACGCTAGCGAGCTCGTGCGTAAATTTAGCGCAAAGACGGGCATCCCGGCGGTCGAAACGCTGATGGGGCTTGGCGTCCTAGCGCACGAGGACAAAAATCTACTCTCGATGGTCGGTATGCACGGCAGCTACGCGGCAAATATGGCGATGAGCGAAACCGATCTAATCATCGCGCTTGGCGTGCGGTTTGACGACCGCGTGACGGGCAAGCTAAGCGAATTTGCCAAACACGCCAAAATCATCCACGTCGATATCGACCCTAGCTCGATCTCAAAGATCGTAAACGCGCACTTCCCGATCGTTGGCGATCTAAACTGCGTCCTAGAAGAGATGGTGGAAAAAGTAAGCGTAAACGAGCAAAATTTGACCTCGTGGCGCGAGATCTTAGCCAGGTACGACGCGCTAAATCCGCTGGATTACAAAGATAGCGACGAGATCATAAAACCGCAGTGGGTCGTGCGCGAAACGGCTAAAATTTTAAAAGAATCAGGCAAAGACGCAGTGATCGCCACCGATGTCGGCCAGCACCAGATGTGGGTCGCGCAGTTTTATCCGTTTGATAGGCCGCGCCAGCTGATAACTAGCGGAGGCCAGGGGACTATGGGCTTTGGCCTACCCGCAGCCGTCGGAGCGAAAGCGGCAAAGCCCGAAAACATCGTCGTAAATTTCACCGGCGACGGCTCGATCCTCATGAATATCCAAGAGCTGATGACCGCCACCGAGATAGATAAGCCCGTCATCAACATCATCTTAAATAACAACTTCCTAGGCATGGTGCGCCAGTGGCAGACCTTTTTCTACGGCGAGCGCTACTCCTCGACGGACCTTAGCCTGCAGCCTGATTTTGCAAAGATCGCAGAGGGCTTTGGCGGAACGGGCTTCGTGTGCCGCACGAAAGACGAGTTTCGCTCCGCGCTAAAAGAGGCGATGGCCTGCGGTAAAACGGCGGTGCTAGACGTGCGCGTGGATAGATTTGAGGACGTGCTACCGATGGTTCCTGCGGGCGCGGCGATATACAACATGATCTTAAAAAGCAAGGAATAAAAATGAGCATAAGAAGAGTGATTTCAGTCATCGTGCTAAACGAGCACGGCGTTTTATCGCGCATTTCCGGGCTTTTTGCGGGGCGCGGATACAACATCGACACGCTCACGGTAGCACCGATCCCGGGCACCGAGCTTTCTCGTATCAGTATCGTCACTAGCGGCGACGAGCGCGTGCTAGAGCAGATCGTAAAGCAACTACATAAGCTAATACCGACCTATAAAGTCATCGAAAGCGGCGAATTCGTCGAAAAGGAAATGGCGCTGGTTAAAATCCCGCTAAGCGAAAATTTCGGCGGACTGGACGCGATACTAAAGGCATACAACGGAATCGTAGCCAACACCAACGAAAACTACATAGTAGTCATGGTTAGCGACGACGCGAGCAGGATAG
>CALIWP010000312.1 GCA_938046705.1 uncultured Campylobacter sp.
ATCTTTTGCCTCGACATAAGAGCTAACGGCTAGATTATAGTCGTTTTGGGCTATTTTTTCGTTATCTACGAGTACGCAGACGTGAGCTACATCCTCTTTTTTATCGAATAGATCTATTATTTTTGAGATGTGCCCGTCAGTTAGGACGTTGTTGTTCGTTCTTTTTTCAAAAAACCCGCCAGCATCGATAAACTGCGTTTTAGTCTCTGTTTTATGCTTTGAAAGAACAAGGATATTTACAGCTATAGATGTGCCGTAAAAAAGATTTGGCGCGAGCGCTATGACGGCATCGACAAAATTTTCTTTTACTAAATATTCGCGGATTTTTTTCTCGGCACCGCCACGGTAAAAGATACCCGGAAAACTAACTATCGCTGCGCGACCTTTTGTCGAAAGATAGCTAAGCGCGTGCAAGATAAAGGCAAAATCCGCCTTGCTTTTAGGAGCCAGTACGCCGGCGGGCGCAAATCTAGAATCGTTTATGAGCGTCGGATTGTCGCTACCGATCCAGTTGATGGAGTAAGGAGGATTTGAAACGATAGCGTCAAAAGGCCTATTATCGCTAAGCTTTGGATCTAGTAGCGTATCGCCAAGCTCTATGTGAAATTTAGAGTAGTTAACGTTGTGTAAAAACATATTCATACGCGCTAGGTTGTATGTAGTGTGATTTATCTCCTGACCGAAAAATCCATCTTCAACCTCATGTTTGTCAAAACGCTTTTTAGCCTGCAAAAGTAGCGAACCAGAACCGCATGCCGGATCGTAAATTTTATTTACGCGCTCTTGTCCGTACATGGCAAGCGCGGCGATGAGCTTTGAGACATTTTGAGGAGTAAAAAACTCGCCGCCAGATTTGCCTGCATTTGCGGCATAGTTCGAGATAAGAAACTCGTACGCATCGCCGAAAAGATCGATATGGTTGTTCTTAAAATCGCCGAAATCAAGTTCGGCTATACCCTTTAAAACCGCTGTGAGTCGCCTGTTTTTCTCGGTAACGCTGTTTCCTAACCGATTGCTCGTAGTATCAAAATCAGCAAAAAGACCCTTTATGTCCTGCTCCGACTCATATCCGGCTGCTGAGCCTTCGATACTTTTAAAAATTTGATCTAAATCGGTATTTAAATTTGCGTTATTGTCGGCATTTTTTACGACGTTTTTAAATAACTGACTAGGGTATATAAAATATCCCTTCGTAACAATAGTATCATGCTTGATCGCTTCAAGGGCCGGCGAATCGTCGGGCAAGCTTGCGTAGTCAAAATCATCGTCGTCGCCCTCTATATAATCCGTAAAATTTTCGCTAATAAACCTATAAAACAACGTACCTAGGACGTATTGCTTAAAGTCCCAGCCGTCAACAGCGCCTCTTACTTCATTTGCAATACTCCAAATTTGGTTTTGCAAAGCCTTGCGTTGTGTCTCTTCGCTCATTTTTTGCTCCTAAATTTTTAGTGCATATTTTAACGATAAAATGATAATTTTATAATTATACGGAGATTATTGTAGTATTAAATTTTTGTTTTAGGAAAAATGTAAAATTTATTTGAA
>CALIWP010000313.1 GCA_938046705.1 uncultured Campylobacter sp.
TAGAAAGCCTGCGCGCTCAAATTTTAGGCGGGCAAAACTGCCCAGAGCTTGACGCTATCGTCCAAAATACGCTCGCTCGCTACGAAAATGCGTCAAATTTGAGCCTACGCAGCCTAATAAACGCAACAGGCGTCATCATCCACACGAATCTCGGCCGTAGCGCGATCGATCCTGAAATTTTACGCCGAGCCGCGCCCGTGATCACGGGGTATTCAAATTTAGAGTACAGCGTCGAAAAGGGCGGCCGCTCAAACCGCTACGACTACGTGGGCGGGCTGCTCGCGGAGCTTTTTGGATTTGAGGACGCCGTCGTCGTAAATAACAACGCAAGCGCCGTATTTTTGGTGCTAAATACCTTTTCAAAAGGCGGCGAAGCTATCATCAGCAGAGGCGAGCTAGTCGAGATCGGTGGGAGTTTTCGCGTGCCCGAAGTCATGGCAAACTCGGGCGCGATCCTGCGCGAAGTGGGCACGACGAATAAAACCAACCTGCGCGACTACGAGGACGCGGTAAACGAAAACTCGAAGCTGATCTTAAAGGTGCATAGGTCAAATTTCGATATCGTTGGCTTTAGCGAGGATGTGGCGATGCAGGGTCTTAGCGCGCTAGCGAGGGAGCGAAATCTCATTGATTATTTTGATCTTGGCGGCGGATTTTACGGCGAGCTGCCTTACGGTCTCGAGCGCAACGAGCCCAATCTAAAAAATCTAAAAGACGCCTCGCTCGTTAGCTTTAGCGGCGATAAGCTCTTTGGCTCCGTGCAGTGCGGCATAATCCTAGGCAAAAAGGGGCTCATCGCAAAGCTAAAGAAAAATCAGCTGCTAAGAATGCTGCGCGTGGATAAGGTGATCATCTCGCTACTGGCCGAGAGCGCCAAAGCCTACGCAAACCGAGAATTTGAGCTTATCACGACGGTAAAGCAGCTCTATAAAAGCGTAGAGGAGCTAGAAAACACGGCAAATTTCATAAACTCGCAGCTAAAAACTCCGCTTGAAGTCGTGCGCACGACGACATTCGTAGGCGGCGGCACTATGCCAAATAAACGCATACCTAGCGTCGCGCTGGCCGTTAAAGGAAACGCGAACGAAAACGAGGCTAAATTTAGGAAAAATCTCGTGATCGGCCGCATCGAGGAGGGTAAATTTCTGCTCGATCTTCGCAGCGTACTTGACGCGGACGTGCAAAATTTGATAGAAAAAATCAACGAAACGGATGAAAAATGAGCTTAATAATAGGAACGGCCGGGCACATCGACCACGGCAAAACGGCGCTGATAAAGGAACTAAACGGCTTTGAGGGCGACAGGCTAGAGGAGGAGCAAAAGCGCGGGATCACGATCGATCTTAGTTTTTCAAATTTGAGTAAAAACGGCGAAAACATCGCATTTATCGACGTGCCGGGGCACGAAAATTTGATCAAAACGATGATCAGCGGCGCGTACGGATTTGACGCGTGCCTCTTCGTCGTGGCGGCAAACGACGGGCTTATGCCGCAGTCTTTGGAGCATTTGGAGGTTTTAAACATCCTTGGCGTTCGTTCGCTCATCGTCGCGCTAACTAAATGCGACCTGGCTAGCGCAGAGCTAATCGAGCAGCGAAAAAACGAAATTTACGCCGCCGCGCAAAACTACAAAAATCTGCAAATTTTGGAGATTTTCCCGGTTAGTATCAAGGATAGCGCGAGCATTGATGAGCTGCGAAATTATCTTTTCACGCTAAAGGCGGCTAACCGCGAGCAAGAGGGCGTTTTTAGGTATTACATCGACCGCGTTTTTAGCCTAAAAGGTATCGGAAACGTAGTCACGGGCACCGTGATAGAGGGCAGCGTAACGAAAAACGAGAAGCTCTTTAACTATGACGCGGGCAAAGAGGTGCAGGTGCGAAGCGTGCAGAGCCACGATACCTTTGTCGACCGCGCAGGAGTTAGTAGCCGCGTAGCGCTAAATTTGACAGGGACCGAGCTAAACGATCTAAAAAAGGGCCAACTACTTAGCAAAAAGGGCTTTTTTAGGGGATTTCGCGAGATAGATGCGATAGTTTTTGCTCGCGAGCTAACGCATGGGCAGAGCGTGACGTTTTGCGTCGGTGCAAAGGCCGCGCCCGCAAAAGCGCTGGTTCTTAGCGAAAAAGAGGGCGGGATATTTGCGACGTTTAAATTTGAAAGGGATATGTTTTTAAAATTTGACGAGCCGTTCGTGCTCATCGCAAACGGTCGCGTCATAGGCGGCGGCAGGGTGCTAAACGCCGTGAGCGAACCGATGAAAAAATCAAGCAAAATTTCGTTTTTAAACGCGCTGCTTAAAAAGGACTTCGTAAGCGCCTTTGCGATGTTAAAAGATACGCATAAAAACGGCTTTGGCATCATCTCGGCCTATCAGCGCTTCGGGCTAAATCACGAGGAGGCCGTCGCTATAGCAAAACAAACGCCAAATGTATTCGTCGATGAAAAGGCGCTAAATATCTACGATCTAAGCGCGGTCGATCGGATAAAAAGCGCGGTCAAATTTATGATAGAAAAGAACGAATTTGCGGTATTTTCGGCTACGAGCATCAGCCTAAAGCTCTCGTGGGCTAGCGAAAGCATCGCCCAGAAGGCGCTTGACGAGCTAGAAAGCACGGGCGCGATAACCAAAAACGACGGCGTCTATACCAAAACGGGCGTGGATATGAGCAAGCTAAAAATCAGGCTCGAGGAGAAAATTTACGAAATTTTGCAAAGCGGAAATTTAGCTCCCTTGGCGCCGTATAACATCTACGACGAGCTTGAGATAGACCGAGTTAGCGGCGATAACGCGCTAAAAAAGCTAACGGGAATCGGGCGCGTGGTGAGGCTCGCGCATAATCTTTTCGTAACGTCAAAAGCCCTAAACGAGGCGCTTGCAAAGCTAAAAGCCATCATCGCCGCGCAAGGATTCGTAAACGTAACGAATGCGAAAGAGGCGTTAAATTTAAGCAGAAAATACATAATCGCCTACCTCGAGCAACTCGATCTAGATCCAAATATTGTTAAAAACGGCACGGACCGAGTTTTAAAAGCGTGATTTTTTATCTATTTATAAAAAGCTAATATAATCCGCGCAAATTTTTATAAAGGAATGAAATGAAAAAAATAGTTTTGTCGCTAATGGCGGCCTCTGCGATGTTTGCGGCGTCAAACGAGCAAGTAGTCGGTTTTTACTCGCAGATGGTCGGCGAGGGCGTGAAAGTAAATGTAACTGAGCGCAAACCGTTAACCGACGGAATCGAAGCGGTCGTGGTAAATTTGAGCAACGGTCAAGTGAGTCAAGATGAGGTTATCTTTACTAAAGGCGACTTGCTTTTCCCGGATATCATCGACCTAAAGGCGCAAAAAGCCTACCTGCAAGAGATAAAAAAGGAAATAGCGGCGAAAAACATCTCAAAAGTCTATAAAAACGAGCAAAAAGAAAATATCATCACTCTAGGAAACGACTCTAAAAAGCCGACTATCGTGATGTTTTCAGATCCTGAGTGCCCATACTGCCGCCTAGAGCTTGAAAAGATCGAAGCGACGCTAAAAGA
>CALIWP010000314.1 GCA_938046705.1 uncultured Campylobacter sp.
GCCACGTTTTCGCCCGCTAAAAGCGTAAACGGCAGCGCGCAAGCTGCGATAAAAAGTAAAAATTTTCTCATGCTTTTACTCCGATTTGAAAATACTTAAAGCCCAAATTTGCCAGATTTTTTGCGTCGTATTGATTGCGCCCGTCAAATATCACGGCGTTTTTTAGCCGCTGTTTCATCTCCATAAAATCAGGCGACCTAAACTCGCTCCACTCGGTAACCAGCGCGAGCGCGTCGGCGCCGTTTAGCGCGTCGTATTTGTTTGGGGCGAATTTTAAATTTGAGTTAGGTAGATATTTTTTGGCTTCGTTTACGGCTTTTGGATCGTAGGCGACGACGTTTGCGCCCGCGTTTTCTAGCGCTTTTATGAGTACTAGCGAGCTAGCCTCGCGCATATCGTCTGTGTTTGGCTTAAACGCTAGCCCCCAAAGCGCCACCGTTTTGCCACTCAAATTTCCGCCGAAAAATGCTGAAATTTTTTCAAAAAGTACCGTTTTTTGCGCCGCGTTTCTAGCCTCCACCGCGCTTAAAACCTGCGGCTCAAAGCCGTTTTGCCTAGCGGTGTAGATGAGCGCCTCGACGTCCTTTGGAAAGCAGCTACCGCCGTATCCGCAGCCGGGATAGATGAAGCTATAACCGATGCGAGAGTCGCTGCCGATGCCTTTTCGCACCAAATTTACGTCCGCGCCCACGCGTTCGCAGATACCAGCTATCTCGTTTATGAAGCTGATTTTAGTCGCCAGCATCGCGTTTGCGGCGTATTTGGTCATCTCGGCAGACTTTACGTCCATAGCGATAAAGCGGTCGTGATTTTTCATAAACGGCGCATAAAGCTCGCGCATAACGCTTTGCCCCCACTCGCTACTAGCGCCCACTACGACGCGATCTGGCTTTAAAAAGTCCTCGACCGCCGCGCCCTCTTTTAAAAACTCTGGGTTTGAGACGACTTCAAATTTAACCTCTACATTTCTCTTTTTAAGCTCAGCCTCGATCACCTCATGCACCTTAGCTCCAGTGCCCACTGGAACGGTTGATTTATCGACTACGATTAGCGGTTTGCTTAAATTTTCTCCGATAGATTTTGCCACCGATAGGACATATTTTAAATCCGCCTGTCCATCAGCGCCCATAGGCGTGCCAACCGCGATAAATAGCACATCTGCATGCTCTAGCGCCTCAGTTATCTGCGTGCTAAATTTAAGCGAGCCATTTTTGTAGCACTCGCTCACGATATCAGCAAGCCCTGGCTCATATATGGGCACGATGCCATTTTTTAGCGCCTCGATCTTTTTGTTATCGACATCGACGCAGATCACGCTGTTGCCCATTTTGGCAAAGCATGCGCCACTTACTAGTCCAACGTATCCGGTTCCAATTACTGCTATTTTCATGCTTATCCTTAAATTCTCTTTTCCCACTCAAGGGCGGTTTTTATGATGAGCGCTAGATCGTCTCTTTTTGGCTTCCAGCTTGTTAGCGAGCGTAGTTTGCTTGCGTTTGAGATAAGGATAGCTGGGTCGCCGTCCCTTCTTGGCGCATTTAGCACTTTAAAATTTACTCCACTTACTTTTTTTGCGGTCTCGATGACCTCTTTTACGCTAAATCCCATGCCATATCCCACGTTAAAAGTTTCGCTGCCATTTTGGCCGATATACTCCAGTGCGCTTATGTGGGCGTCTGCTAGGTCGCTAACGTGGATGTAGTCTCTAACACATGTGCCATCTTTTGTTGCGTAGTCATCGCCAAAGATACCCATGCTCTCGCGCTTGCCAAGTGCTGTTTGAACGGCCACTTTGATAAGGTGCGTGGCGTTTGGATAGTTTTGACCGATAAGCCCCTCCTCGTCCGCGCCTGCCACGTTAAAGTAGCGCAAAATCGCAAATTTGAAATTTTCATTTGAAGCGGCGTAGTCTTTGATGATCTGCTCGCTCATAAGCTTACTTCTGCCGTATGGATTTATTGGGTTTGTAGGCGTTGTTTCGCTAACCTCTGCCACATCTGGCTCGCCGTAAACTGCGGCAGTTGAGCTAAATATAAATTTATTTATATTATAAGTTTTTGCGTATCTTAGCACCCTCGCAACGTTTGCGGTGTTGTTTAGATAGTATTTTAGTGGCTCGCTCATGCTCTCAAAAACCTCGATAAACGCTGCAAAATGGATGATCGCATCAAATTTGCCATTAGCAAAAATTTCACTTAGATCATCTTCTAAATTTGCGTTTATAAATTTAAAATTTCCGATTTTTTGGAGCGCCTCAAGTGCTTTTTGTGAGCCCTTGCAGAGATTGTCGATGATGGTTATCTCATCTTTACCTTGCTTTAAAAGTGCTTTTACTACGTGGCTGCCGATGTATCCAGCACCACCTGTTACTAAAATTTTCAAGTTTAAGCCTTTCGTAAAAAGTGGTTAATTTTATCAAAAATAGGGTAAAGCAAAAGTAAAGCAAGGCTTTTGAATAAATTTTAATCTTCTCTAACCCTTAAAAATATTGGAAATCTTGGCTTGCCTTTGGCTGTTAAATTTTGAAATTTATATGTGATGATAGAGCCTATCTTTGGGGGATTTTGGCGATTTTCATCGCTTAGTCCAGAGCCTATTTTAAAGATAGTGCCAGCTTTTGGCTCGCCAGCTTTTTCTTCTTTATCTTTGCCGCCAAGCGCCTTGCAAGTAAGCGAGCCAGTAAGATTAGCGTATTTACCGCTACCTTTGTTTATAGCGGTCACTTCACACTCGGCATCTTTAAATTTTTTAAATTTCAGTGCATTTTTGCTTCTTTTTCGCTCGTACGGCGTATTTGGGTCACGCACGACTGCTCCCTCTCCGCCCTTTACAATAATATCCTCTGTGAATTTTAAAAAATGAGCGTTATCACGCATTTTTATCTGTTTTATGATGATCAAATTTTCATTTGGCTCATTTTTTAGAAATTTAGCCAGAACTTCAAGCCTATCAAGCAAGCCACCACTTGCCTCTGGCACATCAAAAATATGAAATTTTAACCTCTGCCAAGCTTTTTCATCGGGTAGCTTATCCATCACGGTCGCTTGAATTTCTTCAAATTTAAGCTCATTTGCATAAAGCTCGCCATCGAGTGCAAATTTTGGGAAATTTTTAGTAAAACTTCGCGGTGTATTCAGCTTTTTGCCCTGTCTTGAGAGCAAATTCTCTCCGTCCCAGTAGGCACGCACGCCATCAAGTTTCTCGCTAGCTAGCCAGCCACTGACATTTTGATCTTTATACTCACTAAGGCGCAGCAAATCAAGAGAAAATGCAAAATTTAAAAGGAGTAAAACCGCAAAAATTATTCT
>CALIWP010000315.1 GCA_938046705.1 uncultured Campylobacter sp.
TTAGCGTGGCCTCAGGTAGGTCTTTGTAGCTTTTGATCGCGTCAAATCGCGGATCGATCTTGGTAACCGGTACGGCTAGTAGTTTCTCGTCCATGCCTGCTTCATCCTCCATCACGAGCACGCCGATGAGGCGGCACGGGATCACGCTACCTGCTTGCAGAGGGTATTCGTTTAGCACCAAGATATCGGCAGGATCGCCGTCTGCTGCGAGCGTGTTTGGCACGAAGCCGTAGTTTGCCGGGTAGAACATCGCCGAGTAGAGCACGCGATCGACTACGACCGCGCCGCTATCTTTGTCGATTTCGTATTTGATGTTCGAGCCGTACGGGATCTCGATCACGGCGTTGATTTTGTCCGGGTTTGAACCTGCTTTGATTTTTGAAACGTCCATTTTAATCCTTTGTAAAGCTCCTATCTCGCGGCATTTTGTAGCAAAACGCTTTGAGATACTTGCCTTGAAATTTAAGTAAGAGATTATATAAAATCTCGGCTAAATTTGGAGTAAAACGAGAATCAGGGTAGGCCAAAATTTGACCGGCATTACGGCGGTAAATTTGATGCTAAAAAGTAAAATTTGTAAATTTTGAGAGAATTAAAATTTGGGGAAAATTTAAGGCGGCGAACCGCCCTAAAGTTATTTGATTATTTCGATACTTTTTACGTCGATAGAGGTTTTCATAAAGTCCTTATCGACCTCACCGTAGATGCGCACGGGCGTGTTTTCATCGACGGTTACACCTCTCCAGTCCTTGTGGTCGATCTCGACTTCGATGGTGTAGCCGTTTTTATCGACGAACTGATAGTGCTCAGGGCGAAACTCGGAGACGATCTTGCCCTCAAGCACGACGCGAGCGTCATCGGGTAGCGCTAGAGCTTGTTTTACGGTGCTTGCGCTCATGGCGCCTTTGCCGACGAAGCCGCCTGTCGTGCCTTGTGCATTTGAGCTAGCACCCGTAAATCCGCCCGCCGCAAACATAGCGCTAGCAAGAGCTGCTGATAAAACTATTTTTTTAAACATTACGTATCCTTTAAATTTGATGTGATTTTCGTGAAATCATAGGGCGGATTTTAATGATAATTCGTGAATTTTTTGTTAATTTGGATTTATGGAAAGCTTAAATTTAGAGCCTAGCTTCAGGCTCTAAAATAATGTTTATAGGCTATTTACGAGAGCCTTGACGTCGGCTACGATAGGCTCGATAGCGCGTTCGCCGTTTACAACATGAAGTAGGCCTTTTTCTTTGTAAAATTTACGTATCGCCTCGATCGGCTCTAGATAAACCTTCATGCGGTTGTTGAAAACCTCGTTGTTGTCGTCAGCTCCGCGCGCTCGTCCGAGTACTCTCTCGCGTGCGACGGCTTCGCTAACGTCCACTTCGATCACGCCTTTTAACGCGATCTCGTTTTGCGCGGCTAGCACCTTGTCTAGCTCGGTCATCTGCTCGACGCTGCGCGGGTAACCGTCGATGATGACGTTTGATTTGTCCGAGCTTTTGATCGCTGAGACGATCGCATTTACGACGACGTCAAGCGGGACTAGGTTGCCTTTTGAGATAAAGCCGTCGATTAGTTTGCCTAGCTCTGAGCCGCTAGCAACCTCTGCGCGGAGTAGATCTCCGGTCGAGAAGTGCGCAAATTTGGCGTCCTCTTGCGCGATTAGCGATGCGTCGGTGGTTTTGCCGGAGCCTGGAGCGCCGATGATTAAAAATAGTTTTTTCATAAATTTTCCTTTAAAACGGCTTGTCTTTTTCTGCTTATACTTCGTTGGATTTTAAATTTACTCGGTCACATACCGTGATGTATGCTCCCGTCGTAAATTTAAAATCCGCCTCGTCTAGTTTCGCGATACTTCCGCTTTGTTTTTATTTTGCTTTGTCTCGTTTCAAGACGGCTCGCTAAATTTAGGGTCAAATTTAGCGAGCTAAACTCGTAAATTTTAAATTTACGCCTATTATCTGTATTTTTTTAAGATCGCTCGGCCTAGAGTTAGGATCTGCATCTCATCTGATCCGCCAGATAGTCTATCGACTCTTAGGTCTCTCCAGAATCTTGAAACTCTATGTCCCGTTACGCCGATACCGCCTAGTACTTGGATCGCGTCGTCTACTACCGCAAATGCGTTGTTCGCGCAGTAAAATTTACACATAGCGCTCTCACCTGTTACGTTTAGACCCTGATCCATCTTCCAAGCGGTGCTATAAACCATATATTTCATAGCGTTTAGTCTCATCGCCATGTGAGCGAATTTCTCTTGGATGAGCTGAGTTCTGCCGATAGTTTCGCCGAACTGTACGCGCTGATTTGCGTATTTTGCAGCGTCTTCAAATGCGCAGTAAGCTATGCCGTAGTTTGTGCAAGCGACCAAAAATCTCTCTGCGTCAAATTCCTCTTTAACGCGGTTAAAACCGTTGCCATACTCGCCAAATACGTCTTTTTC
>CALIWP010000316.1 GCA_938046705.1 uncultured Campylobacter sp.
TGTAAATCTTATTTCGTATCGCAGGTCAAATTTAAGACTAAATTCGAGAATTCGGTCTGCGATACTTTTAAATTTAAAGTCGAATTTGCAGTTAAATTTGTAAATTTGACATCCGAAAGGAATTCGCATGAAACATAAAGCGTTTCTCGCCTTGTGCGCATCTATGCTACTATGCTCTTTTGCATTTAGCGCAGGTGCACCAAGCGCAAAGATAACGTCTTTAGTAGATCTTAACGTCACCGACGAGCTGCGAGCCAAACACCCTTTAAAGCCTCATCACGAAAAGCTAAGCTTCACCTGTCTTGATTGTCACGAAGGACAAGGAAACGACGCTAGTAAATTTAAATCCATAGGCGATAAAGGCTGTATATCCTGTCACGGCGACAAGAAAAAGATAGCTAAAAGACTAGAATACATGGATCTGCTAAAAGCAAATCCTCACAACTCGGTTCACGACGGCCCTACGCTATACTGCGACGAGTGCCACAACGAGCATAAAAAATCAACCAATATGTGCACGGAGTGCCACGAACACGAAGTTCCGCAATGGATGGGGGTAACGCCATGAAAATTTCAAAGAAAGTACTAGCGCTTATTATATTAGTAAGCGGCATTATAGGGTTTTTAGTGGTACTTCCCGTGCATTACGCCCTAGAAGAAACTAGCGGAGAGAAGTTTTGCGTAGTATGCCACGAGATGGATCCTATGGTTATAGCTTATAGTAACGACGTACATAGCGGCAAGGGTAAAAGCGGAGTAAGGGCTAAATGCGTGGACTGCCACATACCTCACGACAACCTAGCCAAATACGTTTTAACTAAAGCTAAAAACGGATTGATGGAGGGATACGTTCATTTCTTTAAAGATCCTGATGCTATAGACTGGCATAAAAATAGAGAGAAAAGAGAGCACTTCGTATTTGATAACGGTTGCGTTAGCTGTCATACGAATTTGGTAGATAATAAGCTAACCTCAGCCCAGGCTCAAAAGATGCACGCTCACTATCAAAGCCTGCTAAATACCGATAAACAACTAACCTGCGCTAGCTGTCACGCCGAGGTAGGCCACAGCGGGCTAAACAATATGCTAAACTACTGGAAGCCTGAATACAAAATCTACGAAAAGAAAGCCGCAATCAAAAAAGAAGAGATAAAGAAGGCTTATTTTGGGGAGGATTATGTGGAGCCGAAGGTGGAAAATAAAGAAGGCAATGCCACCAAAAAGTAGGCTAAAATGAAGAAAATTTTACTCATTAGCGACGACGCTCAGATGCAGCTAAACCTCAACGCCGCGCTTTACCGCTTTAACATCCGTATAGTTCGCTTTGAAAATTTAAGCGAGCTAAAAGAGGATTACTATAGCGGCAACCGCTACATCTTTTACGTCATCGACGTAAAGACGAAGGATCTGGCAAATTTTGACTCGGTCAAATTTTTGCGAGATAACGGGAGCCTAACTCCCGTTATGATCCTTATAGATAAGGCCATTCCCACGCTTTACAAGAAAATTTACTATGCAAAATACGACGACTTTATGGTTAAGCCGTTTTTGCCCGAGGAGTTTTTGTTTCGGGTATTTAGAAACTGCCGAATTTTGCTCGGAAGCAAATTTGAGCTAAAAAACGGCGCCGTCTACGACAAAAACAGCCTCACGCTACACATAAACGGCACAAATATAATGCTTGGCAAAAAAGAGGGGTTGTTTTTAGAAATTTTGGCCAAAAACGCCCCGCACGTAGTAACGATCCAGGAGCTTGAGTGGAGTATCTATAAGGACGAAAACGTCTCGTCCGATCGCCTGCGCTCGCTCGTGCGTCAGCTGCGTGCGAAGCTACCGTTTGAGCTAATAAAAACCGTGCGCAGTATCGGGTATAGTTTGGAGGAGTAGCTAGAGCTTAGGCAGGATCACCTCTTTTTGCGCGAGCCTTTCAAAGGTGCAGACGTCGCCGTAAATTTTAGCCAGCAGCTCGTCGTTTAAAACCTGTGCGACGCTGCCTTTTGAGACGATCCGCCCATCGCGGAAAACTATCACTTCGTCGCAAAACCAAAGGATGTGGTTTGGCTCGTGCGTGCATATGACGATCGTCTTACCGCCCGCAGCGATCTTTTTTAAAATTTTCCAAAGCGTGATCTGGTTTTTAAAATCAAGCGCGGACGTGGGCTCGTCAAGCAAGATGAGCGGCGTATCCTGCGCGAGCGCCCTAGCGATAAAAACGAGCTGCCGCTGCCCGCCGCTAAGCTCGTTCATCTTTTTATCCGCTAGATGCGAGATACCGATAAACTCCATCGCCTCGCTCACCGCCCTTTTGTCGTCTTTGCTAAAGCCAAACAGTCTCTTTACGTGCATGGAGCGCCCCATTAGGACGATGTCTCTTACGAAAAACGGAAAATGCAGCTCGGTGTGCTGCGCGACATAGGCGATGTTTTTAGCCATCCAGGCGGGGCTTTTGTGCTTCGTGTTTTGCGAATCAACGTAAATTTCGCCGCCTTTGATACTTAGAAATTTCATACAGCAGTTAAAAAACGTGCTCTTGCCGCTGCCGTTTGTGCCCAAAAGTCCGCATATGCTGCCTTTTTTGATCTCGATGCTTACGTCTTCGAGACCAAATCCGCCGTAGCTAAAGGACAAATTTTTCGTTTGCAGTATCATTTTAGCAGCTCCTTTGCCTTGCTTCTTAAAAGCGCGATGAGAAAGGGCGCGCCCACCAAAGAGGTTATGATGCCCACGGGAATCTCGGCCATCGCTACATTGCGCGCGAGCGTATCGACTCGTTCAAGCGCAGAGGCGATTTTGGCCATTGTGCCGCGTATATCTTTTATACTAAACTCTCCGCCTAGTTGCAAAAACATAAAATTTAAAATAAGCCGTTTTGGGTATAATTTTCAAAAATTTCGGAGCGACAAAATGAACAGAAAAGAGCTTCTAGGCGGCGTAAAACGCATCGTCGTAAAGGTCGGCACATCAACGCTGGCAAACGCGGACGGCTCGCTAAACGAGGATAAAATCAAGCAAATCGTAGCAAATTTAAGCGAGCTAAACGAAAACGCCGAAGTGGTCTTCGTAACCTCGGGCGCCGTGGGTGCGGGCATGGGTCAGATGAAGCTCGCGCACAAGCCAAAATCCATCGTCGAAAAGCAAGCTCTGGCCGCCATCGGGCAGGTTTCGCTCATACATCTTTATCAAATTTTATTTTGGGCGCACGGCAAAAAGGTCGCGCAACTACTGCTAACCAAAGATGATTTTAGCGACCGTCGCCGCTACCTAAATATGCGCAGCGTCCTACGCTCACTGCTCGCTAAAAAAATCATCCCCGTCATCAACGAAAACGACCCCGTCGTGGGCGAGGGAATAAGGGGCGTGAAAGTGGGCGACAACGACACGCTAAGCGCCCTCGTAGCGGGGCTAATCGAGGCTGATTTGCTCGTGATTTTGACCGATATCGACGGGCTGTATGACAAAAATCCAAGCGTTTTTGCGGACGCTAAATTTATAAATTTGGTCGAAAATTTAGATGATAGCGTCCGAGCAGCTGCGGGCGCGGAGGGTAGTAAATTTGGCACCGGCGGCATGCGCACAAAAATCACCGCCGCCGAGATGGCGACCAAAAACGGCACTCACCTCATCATCGCAAACGGCGCCGACCCGCGAAATATAGTCCTAGCAGCACACGGCTACGAGGTAGGGACGCTATTTTTGGCGGGTAAAAACAGGATAAACTCGCGTAAATACTGGCTCGCCTACTCTGCCGCGGACAAGGGCTCGGTCGCTATCGACGCAGGCGCGGCAAAGGCGCTAAAAGAGGGCAAAAGCCTGCTAGCAGTCGGCATCCGCGAGGTCGTGGGCGAGTTTGAGCGCGGCGAAACGCTCGCTATCAAAGACGCAAGCGGCAGGGCGCTAGCCCGCGGCATCACGAACTACTCCTCGGCCGAGCTAGCCCTCATAAAAGGTCGCAAGAGCGAGGAGATCGAGGCGGTTCTTGGCTACAAATACGAGGACGAGGCGCTGCATATCGACAACATCGCGCTGATCTAGGTTAAATTTGACGGTTTGCCCGCGGCTAAATTTAGTCGTCATTGCGTCAAATTTACGCTAAATTCAGAGCAAATTTTGCTGCATGGCGGGTGAAATTTGAGCGGACGCGGCGGCTAAATTTGATCAAATTTGACTGTCTAAACCAACCGCGCGGTCGCCGCTAAATTTGACGGTTGATTTTTGAGCGCGCTTTAAAATATGGATAAATTTAAGGAAAACGATGAATGAAAAAGAAGCGGCGAAAGCGAAATTCGGGCGCGACCCTGCGGCGCGTAAAAGCTTGTTTGAGAGAGCGATTTTAGCAGGCTGGGCGCCGTTTTCGCTCGGAGTCATATTTTTTGCCGCACTTGGAGTTTGGGCGCTAAATTTAAGCCCGGAAGAGATTTTTCGGTCGAATTTTTGGCCGGGCTTTATCCGCGCCGTGCGGGTTTTTGCGCCGTTTTTGGACGACTTTGCAAACAACGGCGCGAGCCTAAACGTGCTTGCTTTTTACGCTTGTGCCGCGCCGTTTTGGATCTGCTTTTTCGCCGCCGTCTTTTGTTTAAACTACGGCCGCGCGGACGTCGGAGGCGTAAATTTGATCGTCGTGGCTGCGAAATTCGTCGTGCTCGGCGGATTTTGCTTTCTCGCGCTTAGCGGACTGCTCTTTGCGCCTGAAGGGATGGGCGGCAGATGGGGTGTCTACGTGAGATTTGACAACTATGCCCTTGCAAACGACAGCGCGCTTTACAACCTAGCCGCCGGGCTGGGTATCGGCTTCGTGTTTGCAAGCTTTGCGCATGTAGCGTGCGATTTGATTTATGGATTACGAGGTGGCCGGCGGTAGTGAGCCGCTTTGCTCACTACCGTTTTTCTATCGCGCCCGGATTTTGGGTGCTAAATTTTAGCAATATAAACCCAGCGGCGCCCGAAACTACCGAACCTAGCAAGATAGCAAGCTTGTCGGTGTAGGCAAAGGTGTCCGTATCGTTGTAGGCTAAGCCGTTAACAAAAAGGCTCATCGTAAACCCGACGCCGCAAAGCACCGCGATGCCGTAAAGCTGGATGAAATTTGACCCCTCCGGCAGCTTGGCTAGCTTAAATTTGATCGCTAAAAAGCTAAAGCAAAATACTCCGATCTGCTTACCAACGAAAAGCCCCAGCGCCGTGCCTAGAGCGACCGGAGATAAAATCTCGTCCAGTCCGACGCCTCGCAGCGAGATGCCTGCGTTTACGAAGGCAAATATCGGCAGCACGCCAAAAGCCACCCAGCCGTGCAGGTCGTGCTCGATGCTTTTTAGCATCGATTTGCCGGGCTCATCTTTAAAGCTAAGCGGTATGAAAAAGGCCGATACGACGCCCGCAAGCGTGGCGTGAATTCCCGATTTTAGCACCGCTACCCACATCACCACGCCTACGATTAGATACGCTGCTTTGCTCTTTGCGCCGAGTCTGTTTAGCGCAAAAAGCGCGGCTAGGCAAACGCTCGCGACCGCAAGCATTTGAGTGCTAAGCTCGCTCGTGTAAAATAGCGCGATAATCACTATCGCGCAGAGGTCGTCGACGATGGCTAGTGTCATGAGGAAAATTTTTAAACTAGTCGGTACGCGCGGTCCAAGCAGACTCAAGATACCCAGAGCAAATGCGATATCCGTCGCTGTCGGTATCGCCCAGCCACCAAGCGCGAAGGAGTCGTGTTTAGTAAAAAGATAAAAGATAACCGCGGGTACTATCAGGCCGCCTGCTGCGCCGATAGCGGGCAGTGCGATTTGCGACGGGTTTTTTAGCTCGCCCTCTAGAACCTCGCGCTTTAACTCAAGCCCGATAAGAAAGAAAAATACCGCCATCAGCCCGTCGTTTACCCACAAGATTAGCGGCTTGCTTAGTCCGTATTCGCCGAAGCTCACGGTAAATTTGGTCTTTAAAAATTCGTTGTAAAAATCGCTCAAAAACGTGTTTTGGCATAGCAGCGCCGCGACCGTAGCGATCATCAGCAAAATCCCGCCGCTGGCTTCGTGTTTTAAAAACTCTTTTATCCCGCCCATTTTGCTTCCTTTTCATAAAATTTTAAGGATTATAGCGTATTTTTACGGTCACATGAAATCCAGACGAATTTAGCTATAATCAGGTCAAATTTAAAGGCAAAATTTGGTAGGCGCATCGCTAAATTTTGCTTTGTCTTGTTACTTCTTTGCGCCTAAGAGAGGGCGCTTTATAAATTAAGGAGCGAAAATGAACGAAATTTTAGATATCTGTAAGCGCGCAAAGGCCGCTTGCGGCGAGCTTTTGAGAC
>CALIWP010000317.1 GCA_938046705.1 uncultured Campylobacter sp.
CGAGGAAAGGAAGAGGTCGTGAGAATCCTGCTGCTGGGCAACGCCGCGTCGATACACACCGTGAAGTGGATCAACGGGTTGGCCTCCCGCGGTCACGAGGTCCACCTGGCCACCCAGGACGACGCCGCCGAGCACCGGATCTCGGACGAGGTGACGGTCCACCGGATGCGTCACGGCGGCGGGCTCGGGTATTTCCGCAACTCCGGGCAGCTGCGGCGGCTCGTCGCCGAGATCGGACCGGACGTGGTCAACGCCCACTACGCCAGCGGCTACGGCACCACCCTCAACCTCGCTCGCCTGAAGGTTCCCACGGTCATGAACGTGTGGGGTTCGGATGTCTACGACTTCCCCCACGTCTCGTGGCTGCACCGGGCGTTGATCCGTTCAAACCTGCGCCGCCCCACCCGGATCGCGTCGACGAGCCGCTGCATGGCCAGGGAGATCCTTCCCCTCATCGAAAACCGCGACGTCGCGATAAATGAGGCCAAAAAAATGGGCGCAAAGTACGTGCTGCTTGATGATGGCTTTGGTAAATTTCACATCAAAAAATTTAACATCCTGATCCGGCCATCGGCAAAGCCTTATTTTGATTTCGTCCTGCCTAGCGGCGCGTATCGCTACCCGAGCAAATTTTACGCCAAAGCCGACTACGTCGTAAAAGAGGGCGAGGATTTTACTCGTACGAGCGAAATCATAAATCAAACTAAAAAGATGGTATTGGTCACCGCTATCGCAAATCCGCAGCGCTTGGAGCCTTATTTTGGGCTTTGCATCGGGCGCGAAATTTACCCAGATCACTACGCGTTTTCGCGGGACGAGCTAGCGAGTATCCTAGAGCGCTACGGCGCGACCTCGCTTTTGGTCACGCAAAAAGACGCCGTAAAGATGGAGGAGTTTGGCCTGCCGCTCTCCGTCATTGCGCTAAAAACGACGCTGGCGGATAAATTTAAACGAATTATCAAAGAGAAAATTCTATAATCTGCTAAAAATTTTAGGACGCTTTAATGAAATTCGTACTAACTTCTTGCGCCGACAAGGTCGCGGCTAAAACTCTAGCTAAAAAGCTCGTAAAAGCCAAATTTGCCGCTTGCGTTAGCGTTTTTAAGGCAAATAGCGTTTATTTTTGGGACGGCGAGATAAAGGACGAAAAAGAGCGGGTCTTGCTCATAAAAACCGCGGTCAAATTTAAAAAAGTCGCTAAATTTATCGCGAAACATCACGACTACGAGCTGCCTGAGATAGTCGCTTTTAAGGCGGATAAAGCTAGCAAAAAATACAAAAAATGGATAAAAAAGGAAAGTAAATGAAGCTATTTCAAACTAGAGCGAGTGCGGGCGAGAGCCTAAAAAGCGTGGAATTTAGTCAGGCGCTACTGAGCCCTAGCTCCGCTTACGGCGGACTATATGCACCGACGGAGCTACCGCGGCTGAACGATAATTTTTTTGCGGATGTGGTAAATTTAACATACGCGCAAATCGCTCTGAAAATCATAGAGAAATTCGGATTTGACGCGGACGCGGCGATGTTTGATAGGGCCGTGAAGCGGTATGAGAGATTTGACGATCCGCAAAATCCCGTGCAGGTGCGAAAAATCGGCGAAAATCTCTACGTAAACGAGCTTTATCACGGGCCTACGCGCGCGTTTAAGGATATGGCGCTGCAGCCGTTTGGCGCGCTGCTTAGCGAGCTGGCCGCAAAAAGAGGCGAAAAATACCTCATAATGTGCGCCACCAGCGGCGACACAGGGCCCGCGACGCTAGAGACATTCGCGGATGCGCCCGGCGTCAAAGTCGTCTGCCTATATCCAAAAGACGGCACGAGCGAGGTACAGCGCCTACAAATGATAAATGCCGACGCCGCAAACCTCAAAGTAATCGGCATCGAGGGCAACTTCGACGATGCGCAGCGCGCGCTAAAAAGCCTGCTGGCTAGCGAGAAATTTAAAGAGCGCCTAAGCGCTGCCGGACTCTCGCTCTCGGCGGCAAATTCGGTAAATTTCGGGCGGATTTTATTTCAGATCATCTATCACGTTTACGCCCACGTTTATCTGCTAAAAACGGGCGAGCTAAAGGGCGAGTTTGACATCGTCGTGCCTAGCGGAAACTTTGGCAACGCTCTGGGCGCATACTACGCCAAAAAAATGGGCGCAAAAATCGGTAAAATCAAAATCGTCTCAAACGCAAACAACATCCTGACCGAGTTTTTCACGCAGGGACGATACGATCTGCGCGGCAAGAGACTGGTTAAGACGATTAGTCCTGCGATGGATATCCTGGTTTCATCAAACGTCGAGAGGCTGCTTTTTGATAAATTCGGCGCCGTGCGAACCAAGGAGCTGATGGATAATCTTGCTAGCGAGGGCTTTTATGAGCTTTCAAACAGCGAGCTAGACGCGCTAAAAGAGGATTTTTGTGCTGATTTTTGCAGCGATGAGGAGTGCGAGAAATACATAAAAGAGTGGGCGGCAAAAGGCGTCGCCGTCGATCCGCACACGGCTACATGTTTTAAAGCGGCGGCAAATTTGACGCGTCCGTGCGTGATAACGTCGACCGCGCACTGGGTTAAATTTGCTCCAAGTATGTTTAAGGCACTAAAAAATGAAACACTAAAAGACGAAAAAAGCGGGCTTGAGACCTTGGCAGCGGAGTTTAACGACGAAGTGCCTGGCGCGATAAGGTCGCTCTTTACAAAAGCTGCCATGCATAACGAAATCGCCGCAAAGAGCGACATAGAAGCTAAAATTTTAGCTTGGATCGAGCGATGATTATCATCCCCGCAAGGCTAGCTTCGACGCGAATGCCTAATAAAATTTTACGCGAAATAAACGGCGTGCCGATGTTTGTCGCTACGGCACGCAGAGTGAGCGCGGCTGACGAGGTCGTGATTGCCGCAGACGACGAGGGCGTGGTGCAGATCGCGCAAAAATTCGGCTTTAAAGCCGTGATGACGAGCCGGGCGCATCAAAGCGGAACCGACCGCATCAACGAAGCCGCGGGAATACTCGGCGTCAAAGATAGCGAAATCATCATAAACGTGCAGGCTGACGAGCCCTTTATCGAGCCTGAAAATATCGTCAAATTTAGAGAATTTTGCGAGAAAAACGCGGAGAGAGCGTTTATGTTTTCGTGTTTTAAATTTGTGGGTAGCGAGCTAGCGGACGATAAAAACCTGGTCAAAGTAGTGACCGACGATGCAGGCTACGCGCTTTATTTCTCGCGCTCGCGCATCCCGTTTGACCGTGCACTGTTTGACGCGTACAAGGCGCATCTGGGCATCTATGGCTATGGCGCGGCAAATTTAAAAAGATTTTGCTCGTTTGCGCCGTCGACTCTCGAAAATACCGAAAAGCTCGAGCAACTGCGCGCTCTATCAAACGGTGAAAAAATCCTCATGCTTGAGGTGCAAAGCCAAAGTATCGGTATCGACTGCGAGGAGGATCTGCAAAGGGCGCAGGCGAAATTCGGAGTTGAGTTAGATTAACGCTGTGAGACCCGAAATTTGGTAAATTTGCCCAAAGGAAAAATGCATGACGAATGAGAAATTTACCGAACAGGTCACGACTCTGGCGAAATTTTTACAGACTTACTGCGCTGATAAACACGCACTAGAGCCAAAGCGCGAGATAAATTTGGAGCTAATTTATAAGGGCGAAAGTCTAAATCATAGCGTTCAGACGCAGCTTTGCGCCGAGTGCGAACAGCTGTTTTTCTACGCTCACGAGCGGCTTTTGGCCTGTTCGCACGATATCAAACCGAGCTGCCGCAAATGCCCGCATCCGTGCTACGAAAAGCCTAGATGGACGCAGATGGCAAAGATAATGAGATATAGTGGCGTGAAGCTCGGGCTTGTAAAGCTTAAAAGGATATTTGCATTTTCAAAGACGGCGGAGTAGGGGTGGTGATTTTCGTCTTTTTGGACTTTTTGTGAATTTTAAGATGAGATCAAGTGGTTACCCTGAAAGGATTCGAACCTCTGTTAGCTGATCCAGAGTCAGCAGTTCTACCACTAAACTACAGGGTAACGATAGGCGAAATTATAGCGAGCGAAATTTAAATCAGCTTTAATTATCTCAAATTTTAAGAATAAAACCGCAAAAATCGCCGCGCAAATTTCACAGCCCGAATTTTTCAAGATGGGCTAAAAACTTTTCGGGCGGATAAAAGCCGATGAGGCGCGCGTTTTTTAGCTCATCTTGCGCGTCGCTGCCGGCACTGAAAAATAGTATCGCCGGCGGTCCGATGAGTCCGAATTTTTTCATTATCTGCGCGTCGTCATTGCTATTTTTTGTTACGTCCACTCGCAAAAGAGTGAAATTTTCTAGCTTTTTTAGCACGGCTTCGTCTTTAAACGTGATTTCGTCAAGCTCGTTACAACTAGCGCACCAAGTCGCGTAAAAATCGATAAGCACTGGTTTAGGCGAGCTTTTTACTGCGTTTTCTAGTTCGGTCAAATTTGAGATGGCAATAAAATTTGGCTCATTTTTGCTCAAATTTACGCCTGCGCCGCCTACATTTTTAAAGCCTTCGAGCGGATTTAGCGCCGATTTGGCGCCCGAAAATGAGCCCACGATCAGCAAAACAGAGTAGATAAAGACTAGCAGCGCCGTGCCTTTTAGCAGTTTTTTGCCGTTGCCGTGCTCGCTATTCGTCGTATCAAAAGCTCCGAAAAATACGCTCGCAAACACGCCGATAACGCCGTAAAGCAGCAGCTCTGCCATAGCGCCCAGCACGCGCGCGCTTAGCCAGACCGCCATTAACAGCATGATAAAGCCAAAAAGCGTCTTGATTTTATCCATCCACGCGCCCGGTCGCGGCAAAATTTTACCCGAGCTCGCTCCAATGAGCAGTAGCGGCACGCCCATGCCAAGTCCCATCGTAAAGAGCGCAAGCCCGCCAAACAGCGCATTTCCGCTCTGCGCTATGTAAAGCAGCGCGCCCGCAAGTGGAGCGGCGACGCATGGGCTAGCGATGAGCGCGGATAAAAAACCCATCGCAAAAACGCCGATTATGCCGCCTTTTCTTTGGGCTTTTTTGCTAAGCGCATTTTGCATAGCAAGGGGCATCTGAAGCTCGTAAAGTCCAAACATCGAAAGCGCAAGTGCGACGAAAACGAGGCTAAAGCCTATCAGTACGGCCGGTGTTTGCAGTGCGCTTTGTACGCCCGAGCCAAAAACACTAGCCGCCACGCCTGCGACTGCGTAGGCGCATGCCATCGCAAAAACGTAGATAAGAGATAGGAAAAAGCCGCTCGTAGCGCGCGAGTTTTTGTTTTTGTCCTTTTTAGCGTGCGGGTTGTCGCTATCAAATTTGGCCGAGGTTTCGTCCGGCGCACTTAAATTTACCTCGCCGTTTTTCTCGCCCCTAGCTTGTTTTGAGACGATGATAGATGATAAGATCGGTATCATCGGAAAGATGCAAGGCGTGAGCGATAGTAGCAGCCCATAGCCAAAAAACGTGGCGAGCGAGAGGAAGAAATTTGCGCTGCTAAGGCTTGCGGCGATGGAGTCTTGTTCAGAAAGCGGGGCCTGCGAGCCGGCAAATTCAGGTTCAGCTGCTTCTATGATCTGCGCGACAGAGTAGCCGCCAAGGCTCTTTTTGACGCCAAATTTGAGTACTTGGGGTTGGTAGCAGATGCCGTCTTTGGCGCAGCCTTGGTATTCGAGCTTTAGGGTGAAATTTTCGCTACCGCTAAGCCCTTTTAGCAAATTTATCGGCACAAAAAGGCTAAATTTGCCCGTATAAACCTCGCGCTCGTCGTAAATTTCGCCTTTTGGAAAGTTTAGATGCGAGTTTAAAATTTTATCGCCCAGGCTCGCTGCTAGGCTGTCTTTGTAGACGTGGATATTTGGCGCGGGGGCAAATCTAAACTCGACGTTTTGCTCGTCGGCGTGCGCGGTGAGGCCGAAGGCTTCTTTAACGGGAAGCGGTTCGGCAAACATAGCGCAGCAAGTCAGAATCGCCGCAAAAATTATCCTAAAAATCATATTATTCCTTGAAATTTTTGTCGTATTTTACACAAGCTCCCATAAAGTCAGCGTTAAATGTTAAATTAAGAGGCGTATTTTAGCTAAATTTTAATTATTTGATAGTAACATTTTAAAAATACCCAAAGGAGGTTTAGAGTGAGTAAAAACGGCACGGATAGCGTGAAATTCAACTACGAGCACGAGCTAAGAAAACTACAAATCGAGCTTTTAAAATTTCAAAATCACGTAAAAGAGCAGGGTCTGCGCGTACTCATCATCATCGAGGGGCGCGACGCGGCGGGCAAGGGCGGCTCGATAAAGCGCCTAACCGAGCACCTAAATCCGCGCGGATGCCGCATAGTCGCGCTTGAAAAGCCAAGCGACGTCGAGCGCTCGCAGTGGTATTTTCAGCGTTATGTTGCGCATTTGCCAAGTGCTGGCGAGATCGTGATCTTTGACCGCTCGTGGTACAACCGCGCTGGCGTTGAGCCCGTTATGGGCTTTTGCACGCAGGAGGAGCACAAGGAGTTTTTGCGTGAGGTGCCTAAATTTGAGGAGATGATCAAAAACTCAGGTATCATTTTCTTTAAATTTTACCTCTCGGTTTCAAAAGAGGAGCAAAAAAAGCGCTTCAAAGAGCGCCTCACCGACCCGCTCAAGCAGTTTAAAATCTCCCCCGTGGACGAGAAAAGCCAGGAGCTCTGGGATCAGTACACCATCGCCAAATACTCGATGCTGCTAGCCTCCAACACGCCGTTTTGTCCGTGGACCATCATTGTCTCAGATAGCAAAAAGCAGGCTCGCATCAACCTTTTTAGGCACATCCTAGCAAACGTCGAATACCCTAAAAAAATAGACGCCAAAAACTTCGAGTGCGACGAAGGTATCGTAAGGAGCGGCGAGGAGGAGATCCGCCAGATGGAGGCAAATCTCAAAAATGAGAAGCTATCCAAGATGAACGGATAAGGGTGGTTTTGGGTCAAATTTGACGCGCGGTGCGGCAAACGGCCTCGCGAGATTTTGCCTAATGTGTCAAATTTGACTCGGCCGTTAAATTTATACGCGGGCGGCAAAACTCGCACCTTTTTGATACGAACGGCGGCAAAATCGGCGCTTGCCTGCTTTACGGAAATAAATTTGCAAGCGGCGCTATGGCAAATTTAACAAAGTCGATCGGAGCTAAAATTAACTCGAATTTGCCAAATTTCATCGCCACTGGGCAGGTCAAATTTAAACTGCACAGAGCCGCTATCTGCGCATTTCATAGTCAAATTTGACTAAACATCCTCCATATTTTCCACGCCACACCACGCACCAACGAGCAGAGCTTGAGCCGTCGCCGTTATCAAGATATTGATCCAGTGGAGCGCGCTACCGATTTGCACTTTTGCAAGAACCGCGACGCAGTCGGATAAAACCCAGAGTATAAACATGTAGGCATAAATTTTAAACAGCGGATTTTGCGTGACGCGCGCTAACCTAAAATTTAAAATCGTCCAAGAAATTGCCGACAAAGTAAATAATGTAAAAAATATAAGCATAAACTCGGCGCTATAAAATCTTTCCTTTAAATATACCGTTGTCAGCATGGCAATCCCAAAAGTCCAACTCGCATGAAACGGCCGCATAAGATCCAACTCGCATAGAGGCTGAAGCACTCTAAGAGCCACGTAAAAACAAACGAGTGCGCCTATGGATGCGAGCACCCAATGATTTTTGTTTTGAAACTGCGGCGAAAAAGCTACAATGTAAAACGACAAAATAGTAAGCGACACGCAAAGAGCCGCTAAAAATCCAAAATTTCTTGCGTTTTTTATGATTTGGGCTCTGTCTTCGGTCAAATTTTGTTCGTTTTTTCTCAACTCATTCATCCTTTATCATAGTCCAAGCGTATAGGTAAAACGCAGTCGGCAGCACGTAGAGTATCGCGATGGCTAGCGCTGCAAGCAGTATGGAAAAGACCGCCGTAAAATAGCCTATGGATAGCATTATCTGCAGCGCAAAGGCGATAATAAAGCTAGCGATAGCGAAAAATACGTAAGTCTTAAAAAGATTGTTTTCTGTAATCTTTGCAAGGCTGAAATTTAACTTAGCCCAAAGGACGGCAAGATAGACGGCGATAGCTAGTATAAAAAATCCCGCCAGCCCAGCACCAGCAGTAGAAGGTCGGTCCTCTATGCCGCGTATAAAGCCAAACGTTATACCAACTACCGCAAATACGATAGATACAAAAATCATCTGTTTATAGATGCTAAGCACGTCGGCGTCGTAAATTTCCTCTAGTTTTTTAAGTGCATGCCACATATAAACGGCCGCGGCAAGAAAAAGCATGAAATTTACCGAGCCTTCAAGCAGTTTTATCAGCTGCTCTTGCGACTCGCCATGCGGCCGCGTAAATATCAGATAAAGCTTGGCAAAAAACGATACGGCAACGGTCGCTAGCATAAGCTGGCACGAGATGATACCCTGCTTTTTGGCTATTTTTAGCGTTTCTTGTTCGTAAGATTTTTCATGCGTGTTTTCTTTTTGGGGCGGAATTTTATTTGCGCGGCTTTGGTCGGCGTCAAATTTGAGCTCCGTTGCTAGCTCGTTACGGCTGCTAAAATTTGGTTCGTTTGTGCTTTGGGCGTTTAAATTTGACCTATCGCCGCGCTGGTTGGTCAAATTTATCTCTATTTCGCCTTGCTCGTTTGAGAAATTTTCCACACTGATCCACGCCGCGAGCAATACGCCAGAAGTCGCTAGATCAAAAAGCGCGTTTATGAGAGGTGCAAATTTGACGGCTGGAGCGATGATGGTGGGCGAGAGGACCTCTAGCATGCCATAAATAAAGTTTGCACCCATACTAGCGGCAAGCATCCACGCGTAAATGCTAAAAAGCGCGCAGCCTGAGGCCTTTGCGAGTTTGAGATTTATGACGACCCACGCGATAGAGACGGCAAATACGGCAAGCGGTATGATGACTTCAGAGAAGAGGCTGAGATAATTTTTATCAAAAACGTAGAGCGCGACCGTGCAGAGGATCACTGCTAAAAAGCCGTTGTAGGCGTATTTAAAGATAGTAAAGACGTTTGAGTTTGATAGCTCCTGCGCACGGATGAGCACATAGTGGAAAAACGTCAGCGCAAACAGCCACGCTAGCGTGCGAACGATCCAAAACAGGCTCTGATCCTAGCTAGAAAACTCGCGCTCGCACACAGGATGCAAACTGCGCCGAGGATGCCTTGAGTTCTTGCTTTATTAAAATTTTTATCCATTTTTCTCTCTTTCGGTGGTTTTGGTTTTAAATTTGCAAAATTTGACCCTAAAATTTTCGTCAAATTTGATGACATATAAAAGAGAAAATATACATAAATTTGTTTTAAACGGTTATTAAATTTACTACGTTGTAAGCATCAAATTTAGACAGCACAGAGATATTGGAAGTTAAATTTATACACTGTAGAGTTAAATTTGATAGCCCAAATTTACTTGGACTATCAAATTTAGGAAAGTTTATTTAGTCGTGTTTTTATCCGCTTTATCTTCAGCCTTCACCTCTTTAGGTGCTACATAATCCTCCCCAAAATAAGCCTTCTTTATCTCTTCTTTTT
>CALIWP010000318.1 GCA_938046705.1 uncultured Campylobacter sp.
CTAACGAGCTAGCGCCCGAGCACCTAGAGATTGCGACAAACGACGCGATGGAGCTAGCTAGGCAGATCAGGCACGCGGGCGCGATATTTATCGGACACTTTACGCCTGAAGCGATGGGCGACTATCTAGCCGGGCCGAACCATACGCTGCCGACGGGCGGTAGCGCGAGATTTTACTCGCCTTTAGGGGTTGAAAATTTTATGAAGCGCACTTCGCTCATCTCGCTAAACGCAAAAGGCATAAGCGAGCTAGGAAATGCGTGCATGAAGCTAGCCGATGCCGAGGGGCTGGGGGCGCATAGGCGTTCGGTCGCGGTTAGACTCGAGGCTCTTAAGTGATTTTAGGGCATTATCTCTTGGACGCTTTTTGAAGGGCTAGTAAAAATAAATACTCACGGACGACCGGTTCGCTCCGTTTTATTTTTACGTCGCAACTTCAAAAACCATCTCAAGATATAACGCCTTTTTGTTTAAATTTACGGTTTTTGCGAATTCTTTGCCGCAAGCTTTGCACTTGAAATTTACAAAATAAACATACGAGCGGCTTGCTAAAATTTACGTTTTTATAAAATTTACGGCAATCTCGCAAAAGGAGACAAATGAGTCCGAAAAATCCCGTTTCAAATTTTATTTCAGCGGGTGATGAGATGCTCGCTTTTTTATCAAATTTGGGCCAAAAGTGGCGTATTAGCGACGACGGAGCGGAGTTTATAGAGCGAAATTTTACTTTTGTCGGCTCAAAACCGGTTTTGCAAAATTTAAAAGATTATAAAACGGCTGATTATAAAAATTTTACCGATATTAAAAACTTTCTAAACTCAAATCCAAATATCCAAAGTAAAATTTTAAGCGGCGAGATAAGTTACGTCGGAGACAATCTAAGCGGCACAGGGGTCAAATTTGCCCCCGAGTATTTTTACGATTTTTTAAAATTTACGGTTGAAAACATCCCAGAGCATCGCTATTTTTGTGCTTTCGAGGCGGGTTGGATTTTACTCGTCGCGATGGAGGATATGTAGAATTTGCCGTTTTGGGCTAACGGACCCACTAAATTTAGCCCTCTACAAGCTTGCGCGATCGACATAAGCCAGCCTTGCTCGGGTTGATTAAATTGAGCGAATTTGTAAAATACGTTACCGTTGTCTATCTTTAGCTACCTGCTTTAAAGTTTTTAAACCCCACCCTAAATCAGGCGGAGTTTAGAAGGTTGTAAATGAGTCAAATTTAGGCGATTTTTGCACTCTTGTTGCTAAAAATTTCTAAAAAC
>CALIWP010000319.1 GCA_938046705.1 uncultured Campylobacter sp.
TGAGAAATAGCGGCTCACTAAGCGCAGACGGTCCGTTAAATTTATTTAACGCTGTAAACGTAGCTATTAGCAAAGATAGCGTAGGAAAAGGCGTTGTGGTTACTATGAATGATGAAATTCACGCTGCTAGAGAGGTAACCAAAACCAACACAACAGGCGTTAATACATTTAAATCACCAAACAGCGGTAAGATCGGCACAGTCTTTTATGGCAACGTAAAATACTATATGAATCCGATTAGAAAACACACAGCAAAATCAGCATTTGACCTAGAGGGCGTAAAAGAGCTGCCAAGAGTCGATATCATCTACTCACATGCAAATGACAATCCTGACTTTGTAAAGATAGCTGTTAAAAACGGCGCAAAAGGTATCATCAGCGCTGGCCTTGGCAACGGCAACCCTTACTTTAGCGTGCTTGACGCACTTGGCGAGGCTTCAAAAGCTAGCGTAGTGGTAGTTCGCGACTCACGTGTAGGAAGTGGCGAGACGACTATGAACGGCGAGGTGGACGACGCAAAATACGGCTTTTTAACAAGCGATAATCTAAACGCGCAAAAAGCTAGAGTACTTTTAATGCTTGCTCTTACAAAAACAAGCGATAAAGCCAAAATTCAAGAGTATTTCTTAACTCACTAAAAAAAGAGGCGGCTTAGTCCGCCTTTTAAATTTAAGCTATAAATTTGATCGCTGGATCTGATTTATGGATTAAATTTTTATATTTGTTAGCTAAATTTCAAGGCTTTTTATGGACTTCTTGCTCTTTTTCGCCACGCTTGCTCCCATCTCGCTAATGCCAGGCATCAACATGACCTATGCGATGAGTATCGGTATGAGCTTTGGTTATAAGCACTCGCTTATTATGATGACCGGACAGCTTCTTTCGCTTGCTTTCGTGGCATTTTGCTGTATGCTTGGTGTGGGTGCGGTGCTTCATCATTTTGAGTATGCATTTAAGGCGCTAAACATCATCGCAGGGCTTTATATGCTCTATCTTGGCGCGATGCTTCTTTTTGGCAAGGGCGAGCTTAGCATAACGAACGTCTCAAATTTGCCAAGCAAAAAGCAGATGTTTATAAACGGCCTCATCGTTTGCGTCACAAATCCAAAAGCATGGATATTTTTCTCGGCTTTACTGCCTACGTTTTTGGACAAAGACAATCCCTTTAGTCTCGCTCGTATGTGCGCGATCGCGGCAACGCTCGTTTTTATCGAGTTTTGTTCGCTAAATATCTACGCGCTTGGCGGAGCTATGCTAAAGAAATTTTTACAAACGCACCTAAGGCTACTTGAAATTTGCACCGCCATTATCGTTTGTACGATCGGTGTACTTTTACTTTTTAGATAAATTTAGCCTCTTTTTATATAGCTTGGCTAAAATTTGCCCGGTTTGCGCTACATTTTTGGCAAAAGGAGAAAAAGATGAAAAAATTTCTATTTATACTTACAAATCAACCATACAACGGTACCGACAATGCTTACAACGCATTAAGGCTAGCTAAAACGCTAAAAGAAAAAGGCGAAGAGGTTAGAATTTTTCTAATGAACGACGCGGTCGATCTTGCGCGAAATAGCACCAAAAAGCCGGAAAACTACGACGTAGATCTAGTAGCGATGTTAAAAGAGCTATACGCTAGCGGCGCTATGTTAAAGGTTTGCGGTAGCTGCCAAACGAGGTGCGGTTTGCATGCGGGAGAGCCTTATTTCGAGGCTGAGGTAAAAGGCAGCATGGATATCTTGTCCGAGTGGGTTAGGCAGTGCGATCAAGCGATGACGTTTTAGAGTAGGCGAAAGAGAATTTATGAGCGTAACATTTAAGGTAAAAAATAAAAAGAAGCTTTTAGGCGGATATGAAAAGGCGCTAAGCGAGCGTGAAATTTCAGAGGTTATAGAGGGATTTTGCTTTTTTAATGGTCAAAACGACGAGCAGAGCGAGCTTTCGCTAAATGAAAACGTGATGATCGCAGGCGTATGGCAAAAAAGCGCTCGCGGCTTTGAGCTAAGCTACGAAGACGACAAATATATCGTCCGAGTCTGTACTCCAAGCGGCGTTGGCGACTGGCAGACGGCGATTTTGTTTCTTTCTAAAATTTCAGCCAAAACCGGCTCGAAAATAGAGCGCGACAACGAGGAAATTTGCGATAGCGAGCAAATTTTAAAATTTGATTATGAAGCCGACATAATGTGGGGACTCGAAGCTCTAAAGGAGGCAAAAGAGAAAAATCAAACGCTTTATATCTCTGGCTTGGAGCGCGACGTGGCGTTTGACGCGGTTATGATAGATGAAATTTTTGCAAGCGCTAGCCCTGCGGCTAAATTTGATGAGATGATGAGGCGTGTGCAGTATCTTGACGCTTATAGCGCAAGAGAGAATTTATACGAAGATAAAGACGGCAACGAAATTTTTGGCGCGTATACGCTTAGCGAAAATTTACCGACCATCTTGCCTTATGCTCCCTCTCCGTCGTGGCAGGCGCAAGAGGTTCTAGGAGAGCGCAAGGTCTCGCGCTGGATACTTACGCTAGTAGTCGGCGTAGACGATAGGGACGCGCACGTGCTCGGCGAATGCGAATATGGCGCTTTTATGGCAAATCTGCCAAAAGAAAAATATCGCTTCATAGACGCCGCAAATATACTGGTTGAGCCGCTTAGCGAAGAAGAGATGAGAGAAATTTTAAAAAAGGCAAACGAAGCTTAAGTTAATAAACTGCCGAAATGAAAATTCGCCTCAGGCTTGCTTAAAAATTTAAGTCGGTTTCAGGCGCGGATTTAAACTCGTAAAAGATAGGATTTTACCGGTATTGCCGCTTTTGGGGCTAAATTAGGCAAAATTTAGCCTAAACTAATCTAGGCTTTGCGTGATTTAAAAAAGGATAAAAATGAAAATTTTAAAGACTATTTTCGCGGCGGCATCGGCGGTTT
>CALIWP010000320.1 GCA_938046705.1 uncultured Campylobacter sp.
TCATCCTGCCAGCTAGCAGGGAGCACTTCAAGAGCCCTAAATTTAGGCAATAAATCCAAATTTTCACTCGGATTAAAAAACAGTTTATTTATTTGCATTACGCTTAGAGCGTTTTCGTTTTTTTGCAGGATTTCCACCTCACAGCCAGCCTTACACGAGCCGTTTTCTAGTACTTTATAGTACCAGCCGGTTAGCCCTGTGGCAAAAATTTCTTTAGCCAAATTTGCATTTCCCCACCGCTTTGCGAGCTTAAAACACGGTTTTCGCGGTTGGGTTACTTGCAGCACTAGCGAGCCGATTTTATGCACGTCGCCCACGTTTACGCTATTTTCATCCAGTCCGCTAACGGTTAAATTTTCACCCATCGCACCTAACGGCAAATTTTTAAGCTGAAGATAAGCTTCCCACGTGGGATAGTTTTCTAGCGAGTTTGCAAATACGGCTTTATTTACGCCGCCGTGATGCTTCGTGTCGGCCACCTCGTCACCCTCAAAGCCAAGCTCGCCCGCGTAAATTTCGCCCATCTGCGCATTTTTAAATATCGCCGAGCGCCACGCCTTGCCTAGCTCGTCCGTAGCCGCCACGCTACCATACTGCCTTGCTTTACCTATCAAAAGCGCTTTTAGAAATGCCATCTTGCCCTCACGCCACGTTTTGCAGATTTAGCTGAACTTGCTCACCCTCGTCGTTAAACTCAAACCTCACCGCCCTAGCCCCAAAGCTCTTTGCGATCGCCTCGAGCGTGTCGCGTGCGGACTTGTGGATCTTGGACTGGAGCTGATTTATCAGGCGTACGGACATCTTTTCGACCTCGGCGCGCGCCTCCTCGATGCAGGTGTTGTAATCCGCGGCATATGCCCGAACCGGATCGATCCTGAATATATCCGCCCCCGTCAACTTTCGGATGATGCCCGCGGCAGCTTCCGTGTTCCCAACCTCCAGCTCCTTGAGCGTTCCGCTCACATAGTTCTCGTGTGCGCGGGAAAAATACGCAATCAACGCTTTCATTCTGTGTGCCTCCGTTCTTGTTTCTGTATGTATCATACAGCAAGATTCGTTGACACGGAATCTCTGATATGTTATAGTCGTTTTAACCAAAAGTTCAAACCGGAGGCATCATATGATCAGCACACACTTATCGGTATTTTTAACGGTCGCGGACTGCGGCAGTTTCAGCAAGGCAGCCGAACGGCTCTTCATCTCTCCCACGGCGGTGATGAAACAGATCAATACGCTCGAGAGCCGTCTTGGGTTTCCTCTCCTCACACGCAGCTCGCACGGCGTCCGCCTGACTCCTGCGGGCGAAATCATCTGCAAGGACGCACAGTTTCTGACGGACTATGCCGCGCAGTCGATAGAAAACGCGCGCCGCGCCATGACCGAAGAACCGAAGGTGTTTCGCGT
>CALIWP010000321.1 GCA_938046705.1 uncultured Campylobacter sp.
GCTTTTGGCTGAGATGGACGGCTTTAGTTCGGATGCATCGCCGGTTATCGTGCTTGCTGCGACGAACCGTCCGGAGGTGCTTGACGCAGCGCTTTTAAGGCCGGGCAGATTTGACAGACAGGTGCTTGTCGATAAGCCTGATTTTAAAGGTAGGATCGAAATTTTACGTGTTCATATAAAAGATATTAAGCTCGATCATAGTGTCAGCATCGAAGATATCGCACGTATGACAGCCGGTCTTGCGGGAGCTGATCTAGCCAACATCATAAACGAAGCCGCCCTGCTAGCAGGCAGAAAAGAAAAAGGCAAAGTCGAGCAGGCTGATTTGCTAGAGGCTGTCGAGCGAGCGATCGCGGGTCTTGAGAAAAAATCTCGTCGTATAAATCCGAAAGAAAAGCGTATCGTAGCATATCACGAGAGCGGACACGCGCTCATAGCCGAAACCACCAAAGGCGCAAACAGAGTCACCAAGGTATCGATCATACCGCGCGGACTTGCGGCGCTGGGCTACACGCTCCACACGCCAGAAGAGAATAAATTTATGATGCAGCGTCACGAGCTGATGGCCGAAGTAGACGTGCTTCTGGCTGGACGCGCAGCGGAAGAGGTTTTTATAAAAGAGATTTCGACCGGTGCTGGCAACGACCTAGAGCGCGCGACCGATATACTTCGCTCGATGATCTCGATATACGGTATGAGCGATATCGCGGGACTTATGGTGCTTGAAAAGCGCCGCAGTACTTTCCTAGCCGGCGGTCAGGCCGATAGGGACTATAGCGACAAGACGGCGGAAAAGGTAGATGAATTTATCAAAACAACGCTTGATGAGCGCTATAAACACGTGCTTGAGACGCTAAGAACTTACGGCGATGCGATAGAAAAGATGGTTGAGGCGCTTTACGAAGAGGAAACTATCGAGGGCGCGAAGGTTAGAGAGATTATCGCAAACTACGAAAAAGAGCGCGGCATGCCTAGCAGGCTCGTAAATTTAGAAGAAAACAAAGAGGAACAAGCGTAAAGATATGCAAAACATCGGGCTAATCGCAAAACATGGCTACAAATACGTTTTCGTTTTAGGGCTTTTGCTTTTGCTTGCGCTGATTTTGGGTACGTGTCAAATTTTATTCTTTGCGCTTTTTGCGCTTTGCATATTTTGGTTTAGAAACCCAGAGCGAGCGTTAGGCAGCGACGATACTTACGCCGTACTTAGTCCGATCGACGGCAAGATAAAAAGCATAGATAAAATTTACTATTTTGATACGCAGTGCGTGGCTATAACTATCCGTAAGGGCGTATTTGACGCAGGCGCGCTCAGGGCTCCTTGCGATATGGAGCTTTTGGAAGCTAAGCAAAGACACGGACTTTTTTTGTGTAACGCTATGGAAGCTTCTAAAAATTTAAACGAGCGAGCCTTGTTCGTATGTAAAAATTTAGATAATAAATTTGCGATCCGCGTCATCGCCGGACCTCTTAGTAAGGGTATTTCTTTTGAAAATTTTAGCCGACTAAAAGCCGGCAGGAGATTTGGCTTTTTAGGTAGCGGCGAGGTGGTTTTGATACTGCCCGCAAATGCAAGAATAAGCGTCAGTGTTGGCGAAAAAGTGGCAAGCGCGGGCATTTTAGGGTTTTTTAGCTACGAGGAAAAAGATGCAAGACAATCAGCATAAACTTCAGTTAATGTACATATTGCCGAATTTATTCACGGCGGCTTCAGCATTTTTAGGTATCATCAGCATAATTGCATCCGTTCGTGGCTACATCGCGGCCGGCGCAGGGCTAGACGATGAAGCTAACGGCTATTTTTTCAAGGCTATTATTTACATAGTTTTATCGCTATTTTTGGACGGACTTGACGGACGCGTAGCGAGACTAACTAAAACCACGTCAAAATTTGGCGTAGAGTTTGATAGTCTTGCCGATGTGATAGCTTTCGGCGTCGCGCCTGCGATGCTTTTTTATTTTACGGTCGGGCATAGCTTCGGGCGCTTGGGTTCGCTGGTTGCTGCACTGTTCGTGGTTTTTGGTGCTATTAGGCTTGCTCGGTTTAACGTAATGACCGGCACATACGAGCCGTCCGTTTTTATCGGCCTTCCGATACCTACGGCTGCGATCGTTTCGGCATTTTGGGTCGGGCTAAGCTTAGAATACGACTTTACCAGAAGCGCCGAGTGGTTTTTGATGTTTTTGCAAATTTTGCTCTCTATTTTGATGGTAAGCAACATCCGTTACCCGAGCTTTAAAAAAGTAGATCTCAAAAGGGCTGACTTTTTGCGCATCTTAGTCGGACTTACGGTTGCGTTTTCGGCTATTTACGTTTGCCCTATCGAAGCGGTTACGACTTTAATGAGCGTTTATGTTTCTTACGGTATAATCAGATACGTTTTTATGAGATTTAAAAACAAAAAAATTCAAAAGGAGAGC
>CALIWP010000322.1 GCA_938046705.1 uncultured Campylobacter sp.
CATCCTCAAGTTCTCTTATAAAATCCACTGCAAAGCTCTTTTTCTTTAACTTTAAAACCCGCCAATCAGACGCATCTTTTACAGTATTTTCGTCAGATTTGAGTCTACAAAATGCCAGCTTAAACTGGATAAATTTGACGATAAAAATCGTCCACGTAATGACGGAAAATAAAATCAAAACGCATATAACAATCTTTACGACTATATGTGCGTTCTTAAAAAGCGAAATAAATGACAAATCTATGCTTGGCGCCTGAGAATTTGAGGTGATGCCGGTCAAATTTTGCTCTTCGTCAAATTTCAAGCCAGCTTGAGATAAATTTACATCAAACGCTACTTGGCTATCGCTCGATTTTTCAAATTCGCTTACGTTATTTTCACCAAACAACAAACAAAAAGAAAAAATAATCACTAAAATTTTAGCCATCTCGTACCTTTATTTAAATTTCCATAGATAATCAGCCTCTTTAGCACTCGTATCATCGCCATCAAAGCCTAAAAACAAAGTTTTAAATTTCTTTTTCGTTTTAAAATCCATAAGATGAAGCGGCACCCCTATGTCCTTTTGGACGTGATACCTCCCAGCTATAAGCAAAGCAAAATTTGCAGATTTATTTACGACGTCGGCCATCCTACGATCTTTGTACTGCTGAGCCTGGACAAGCTTCTGTATATCCTGCTTATTTACGCCTCCGTGCGCTCCGCGGACGATTTTCACGATAGCTTCTTGAACGCTTTTGGATGTGGAAAATTTACCAGATATAGGCTGGGCGCCGCTAAATATCAGCTTTATTTCGTCTTCGCTTAAATTTGCGCACTTGATGTTAGCGCTATAAAATGCTGCTTCTAGCACTCCTTTGTAATGCCTTAACTCCCACATTTTATCATTCCATTTTATAGCTTTTATCAATTCGCCCGGACGAGTTTTTTTATCCAAGCCATCTGCATATTTTTGCTTATCACCTCCAAGCATCTCAAAAGCGACGTCTATGTTTTTATTTTTTGAAAGCGCTTTGATGAGTAAAATTTCTGCCAAATGGTGGTCAAAGTCATCGTGCAGCTCGCCCACCAGTAAAATATCAGCATCTAACACCTCGACAATAAAGCCGTCAAAATCCATCGTTTTATTTGTACTTAGATTGACGATTTTAGCCGTAGCCTTGATATCATCTAGCCTTTGTGGGGTGACTTCATATTTGCCGCTACACCCAACCAAAAATAGAGCAAAGATAAGAAAAATAACAATTTTTAAAGTATTCATTTTTATTCCTATTATCAGTTATTTCAGATAATGACTATAGTATAAAATTTGTTATTAAAGTAGTATTAATCAAAATTAAAAATTTAACCCAAAAATCCCCGCATCATATAGGCTCCGGCTGCGCCCACCTGCTTGATCTCGCTTAGATTTTTAAAATTTATCCCGCCGATAGCGTAGGTTTTTATGCTTAAATTTTCACAAATTTCCCGTAAAAATTTAAGTCCTCTTCCCTGCTCTAGCGCGTGAGAGGGCGTATCAAAAATATGCCCCGCCACGACGTAATCAGCACCTAGCTCCTGCGCCGATAAAGCCTGGTCTAAAGAGTGAACCGAAACGCCGATTTTAAGCTTTTGCGTTAAATTTGACGCGCAAATGCTAGGGGCTTCGTTTTTATCCGAGCTGGCGCCGTCAAATTTAACCAAATCTCTCAAATTTGTAGCCCTCTCGCCACTCATAGACGCAAATTTAGCAAAAGGCAGATGCACCTCACTCACGCCAAGCTTACTTGCGACGTTTGCGTGAGTATGTAAAATAAGCCGCGCACCAGAGCCGCACTCAGCGATGATCTCAAGCGTTTTGCGAGCTAATTTTTCGTACTCGTGCTCTGGCAGATCGCTCTCTCTGAGCAAAATTTTATCCGCCTTGCCGCTTTGCGCTACTCGCCTAACGTCGGCGAAAAAATCCTCACTCAAGCGGCGATTCGTAACCCAAACGAACTCGAATTTGTCAAATTCCATCGCCATTTACCCCAAAAGCCAAATTTTAGGCCAGCAAAAACCGCCGCCTTAAACGTAAATATGCTCGCTCATCACGGGCTGCAAATTTAGCCCACGCACCGCGAGCAGCATCTCCTCGACCGAGCGCGCGTCGCTGATCTCAAACTGCTCGTCGCCCTTTTTAGCCTTATCCGAGTGCGTCCCCACGCCCGTGCTAACGCCGGCCGAGATTTTGTTCGCGGCGACTGCGATGACGCCGTCACGAAAGCGCGCCGACTCGCGCGTGGAGATCGTGATATTTGCATACGGCAAAAAGAGGCGGTACGCGCAGATGACCTGAAATAGCGCGCTCTCATCGACATCCCGCGGGCCGACGTGAGCCTTGTTTATCGCGGGTCGCAGGCGCGGGCAAGATAGCGCGATCTCGGCGTGCGGATACTTTTGCTGGATAAAATGCGCGTGCAGTGCGGTGGCTAGCGCGTCCTTTCTAAAGTCGTCAAGCCCCAAAAGCGCGGCAAATCCGACGCTGCGCATGCCGCCCATGAGAGCGCGCTCCTGAGCGTGAAAGCGGTAGGCAAACGAGCGTTTGACGCCGCCAAGGTGAAATTTAGCGTAGGCCGCCGGGTCGTAAGTCTCCTGAAAAACCACGACGTAGTCCGCGCCGCAACCGTGCAAAAACGCGTATTCGTCGGCATTTAGCGGATATATCTCGATGCCTACGTTGCTAAAAAGTCTAGACGCCTCCCTGCAAACCTCTCCGATATAGCCCAGGTCGCTTTTCTTCGCGCTTTCGCCGGTTAGGATCAGCACGTCTTTTAGCCCGCTTTTTGCGATATTTGCTAGCTCCGTCGCCGCCTCGTCCGCCTTTAGCCGCACGCGAGAGATTTTATTTCGCGAGCTAAAGCCGCAGTAGACGCAGTCGCTATCGCAAAAATTTGAGATATAAAGCGGCGTAAAAAACTGCACCGAGTTGCCAAACTGCCTGCGCGTCCTATCTCGCGCCGCCTGTGCCATCTCGTCTAAAAATGCGCCAGCAGCGGGGCTTAGAAGCGCTTTTAGGCCATCTACGCTTAGATTTTCTTCGCCAAGAGCGCGCCTAACGTCGCCGGCGTCAAATTTCGCGTAGTCGTAGCCCTCGCGCGCGGCTAATACCCGCCGCATCAGCGTTTCGTCTATGCGCTGCGCGCCGTCGGCATACTCCATCACGTCTATATTTTTCAAATATTTCTCCGTTTTTTTCGTCTAAATTTCAGGCGTTAAATTTGATAGTTTTTTAAAGGCTCGGGGCCGTAAATTTTACGCGCACAAATCCGCGCCTTTTCGGCGCTAAATTTAAAACCGCGCGAAATCGTCAAATTTAAAATTCGCAGGATTTAACGAGGCAATTTTCATCCTCGCGCGGCTCAAATTTGACGCCGTTTTTCATGCCGTCAAATTTAAAGCCAAATTTACTCCAAAAATCCCGTCAGCGGACTCGAAGCTCGCGCGCTTTCGCTCACATTGCCAAGCCCGGATAGATACGCCAGCCTGCCCGCCTGGATCGCCAGCGCAAAGGCCCGCGCCATCGTTTTTACGTCGCCGGCAGTCGCGATAGCGGTGTTTGCCATCACGGCCGCGCAGCCCATCTGCATCGCCTCACACGCCTGCGCGGGACTGCCGATACCCGCATCCACGATCACGGGCAGGTCTATCTCGGCGAGCAAGATTTTGATAAATTCGCGCGTACAAAGGCCTTTGTTCGTCCCGATCGGAGCGCCCAGAGGCATCACGCACGCAGCCCCCGCCAAGGCCAGATCGCGTGCTACGTTTAGGTCTGGATACATATAGGGCATCGCGACAAAGCCCATGTTTGCGAGCTTTTCGGTCGCTTTTATCGTTTCGTAGTTATCAGGTAGCAGGTATTTGCTGTCCCTGATAACCTCAACTTTCACGAGGTCGCCGCAGCCAGCCTCGCGCGCGAGCTTTGCGATACGCACGCACTCATCGGCGTTCCTGGCACCTGAGGTGTTTGGCAGTAGCGTCACGCCCTTTGGGATAAAGTCTAAGATATTTTCGATCCCACCCTCGTTCACGCGCCGAAGCGCCAGCGTCACGATCTGCGCGCCCGCCTCGTGCACCGCAGCCTCCAAAAGAGGTAGCGAAAATTTACCAGATCCCAGGATAAAGCGCGAGCTAAATTTATGCCCGCCAAGCTCTAAAATATCGTTATTTTCGTCAAATTTCATCTCAACCTCCGCCTACAAAATGCACTATCTCGGCCGAGTCGCCGTCTCTTAGCGCCGTATCAAATTTATCTTTTGGCAAGATTTCGCCGTTTAGCTCGACTGCTATGTGCTCAGGCCTTAGCCCCTTTGTAGCGAGCAACTGCGCTACGGTTTTGCCGATAAATTCGCCCCCATCTTTGCCATTTATTTTTAGCATTTTCTTTCCGTTTTGTTAAATTTAGCGCGCCCGTGCGGGTCAAATTTCGCGCCCTAGAGTTGCCGATTATACCGCTTTTTGCTAAATTTAATCCAAATTTTTCATCGCAAGCGCGCAGGCGGCAAGCCCGTAAAACGCGACGCAAAGACTAACGGCTAGCCCAAAAACGCTAACTGCTGGCGTCTGGCTAAAACTAAGCGCAAAAAACGAGATAAAGCTCGTGATAAACGCGGCAAATATCCCAAATACGCGCTCCCGCCGCGACAAGTCGTCGTTTAGCGCAAAAATGAGGTAATCTATCCCGACCGCGCTCGCCAAAATAAGCCCGAAAATCGCAAAAATATTTACGTGAACGCCAAGCGCCGCAAAAGCGCAAAGCACGGCTAGCACGCCAAGCGTGATGACGCTCATAACCAAAAGCGAGCGCGCCGCCCCGAAAAACGCCCACAAAAGCGCAAACGCAACCAAAAACGCGCCGCCCTTTAGCGCCGCGGCCCAGGCCTTGGCTTCGGTCAAATTTTGATTTAGCGCGCCGACGAAACCCACGCTAAAAGCGCCGTTTGCCTTTAAAATTTCATCCGTTTTTGAGCCGCTTGCAAGCCCGTCGGCGTATACCACAGTGCTGTTTTGACTCGGTAAAAACCGCGTCAAATTTTTTGCCGCGTCAAATTTTAAAATCTCGCTAACGCCGATAGTTTGCGCGTTTGCGATCTTTTCAAGCTCGGGTTT
>CALIWP010000323.1 GCA_938046705.1 uncultured Campylobacter sp.
AGAACGCTCCGAATCTGCCTGATGGCAGACTTCTGCGCTCGTCCATCAGCGGCCGCTGTTTGCGATTTCTCCAAATTCCGCCTTCAGGGAGGCTCCCCCGATGAGGCCTCCGTCGATATTCGGCTTTCCGAGAAGCTCCCTGCAATTTCCGGCGTTCATGGAGCCGCCGTACTGGATGCGGATGCGCTCCGCGGTCTTTGCTCCATAGAGCTCAGAGATCAGCTCCCGGATGGCGGCACAGACCTCCTCCGCCTGATCGGCGCTCGCGGTCTTTCCGGTCCCGATCGCCCAGATCGGCTCGTAGGCGATGACGACCTTCTCCGCATCTTCCCCTGATACGCCGTCAAAGGCGATCTTCAGCTGCATCCGGATCCAGTCAAAGCAGATGCCCTGCTCTCTTTGCTCCAGGGATTCCCCGCAGCAGACGATCGGATTTAAGCCCTTCTCCAGCGCCTTTTTGAGCTTTTTGTTGATATCCGCATCGCTCTCGGCAAAATATCCTCTCCGCTCGGAATGGCCGATGATGACATATTCCGCTCCGGCATCCTTCAGCATATCCGCGGAGATCTCTCCGGTATAGGCTCCCTTATCCTCAAAGTAGAGATTCTCTCCGCCGACTCGGATATTCGTGCCTCTCACGGCCTCGACCACAGGAACAATGTCGATCGCGGGCACGCAGAAAACGATATCCGCGGAGCTTCCCGCGACAAGGGGCTTTAATGTCTCGCAGAGTGCCTTCGCCTCCGATGGCGTCATATTCATCTTCCAGTTTCCGGCGATAATCTTTTTTCTCATTTTATTCTCTGTATTCCTTTCCGTTTCGGGATATCCCCGATCGGGGCAGACAAGAGCCTGCCCCTCCCTTTTCAGCGGCTTCGTCTCCCGCTCTCTTTATCGGTCATCTGCCGCCGCGACACCCGGAAGCTCCTTCCCCTCCAGGAACTCGAGGGAAGCGCCGCCGCCCGTGGAGATAAAAGTCATCTCGTCGGCATCCCCGGCGCGCTCGACGACGTCGGCCGTATCGCCGCCGCCAACGACCGTAGTCGCGTGTGTGTCGATGATAGCGTGGCTCATTTTGATACTGCCTTTGCTAAATTTATCCATCTCAAAAACGCCCATCGGCCCGTTCCACCAGATGGTTTGCGCGTCGGCGATGACCTCTTTAAATAGCCTAATCGACGCCGGTCCGATATCTAGCCCCATCCAGCCGCTTGGGATCTCTTGAGCGGGGACGAATTTCACGGCGCTTTCGGCTGAAAAGGTCTGAGCCGCGACGACGTCTACGGGCAGGTAAATTTTAACGCCAAGCTCCCTGCCCTTACGCAAAATTTCTCGCGCATCTTCGATGAGATCTTCTTCGAGTAGCGAGTTTCCGATATTTTCACCCATTGATTTTAAAAACGTAAACGCCATGCCGCCGCCGATTATCAGCTTATCCACGCGCGGAAGCAGGTTGTGCAGGGCTTGCAGCTTACCGCTTACCTTGCTGCCGCCCACGACCGCGACGAACGGACGCGCAGGGTGTTTGATGAGATTTTGAGCGAAATTTATCTCTTTTTGTAGCAAAAATCCCGCCGCCTTGTGCTTCTCGTCGTAAAATTTAGTGATCGCCTCGACCGAGCTGTGCGCCCTGTGGCAGACGCCAAACGCGTCGTTTATGTAAAATTCGCCAAATTCTGAAAGCTCTTTTGCCAAAGCTTCGTCGTTTTTGGTTTCGCCCTTTTCAAAGCGCAAATTTTCAAGAAGTAAAATTTCGCCCGGTTTTAGTGTGGCGACTTTGGCTTTGGCGTCCGCGCCGACGACGTCCTCAGCAAATATCACGTCTCTATCAAGCAGCCTTGAAAGCCTCTTTGCCACGCCTCGCAGCGAAAATTTCTCCTCAAAGCCGTTTTTGGGACGTCCTAGGTGGCTAGCCAAAACCACGCTGCAACCGTTATCTAGGCAGTAGCGGATCGTAGGGATCGCCGAGCGGATACGGCGGTCGTCGGTGATGTTTAAAAACTCGTCCATCGGCACGTTAAAATCGCACCTAACAAATACCTTCGCGCCGCTGAGCTCAAGGTCGTTGATCGATAAAATTTCACTCATTTTTCACCCTTTAAATTTACTTCGTAGCCACGATCTTAGCTAGATCCACAAGCCTTGTCGAGTAGCCCCACTCGTTGTCGTACCACGCAAAGACCTTTACCATATCATCAGCGATGACCTGCGTCGTGTCGCTAGCTACGATGCTGCTGTATGCGCTCGTGCAAAAGTCGCTGCTAACTCTATAATCGTCATCGACGAATAAAATTCCCTTTAAATTTGACTCCGCAGCCGCTCTAAACGCCTCGTTTATCTCCTCTTTGCTAGCTGGTCTTTTTAAAACCGCCGTTAGATCGACCATCGAGACGTTTGCGACCGGCACGCGCACGCTTTGGCCGTGCATCTTGCCGTTTAGTTCGGGAAGTACTTTTGCGATCGCTTTTGCGGCTCCGGTGGTCGTAGGCCCGATATTTAGGGCTGCAGCGCGCGAGCGGCGGAAGTCTTTGGCCTTTACGTCTACTAGGCTCTGTCCGTTGGTGTAGGCGTGGATCGTGGTCATGAGCCCTTTTACGATGCCGAATTTATCGTTTAGCACCTTTGCGACGGGCGCTAGGCCGTTTGTGGTGCAGCTTGCGTTTGAGACGATCGCTTCGCCTGCGTATTTATCATCGTTTACGCCGACTACAAACGTCGCCGTGTCGTCTTTTGCCGGAGCGCTCATGACGACTTTTTTGATGCCGCGAGCTAGATAGGGCTCGCACTTTTCAGTGGTTAAAAACTTGCCCGTACACTCCAAAACCACGTCTGCGCCGTAGTCTGCGTAGCTAAGCTCGTTTAGATCTCTTGTTGAAAAAACTCTTATCTTTTTGCCGTTTACTTCTATAAAATCGTCGCTTATCACCTTAACGTCTTGCTTAAATTCGCCGTGCACGCTGTCGTATTTGAGCAGATAGCGCGTCATGTCGCGCGTCGCCGTGTCGTTGATAGCGACAAGCTCAACATCGTCTCGCTCTAAAATAATACGAGCGGCACACCTGCCGATACGTCCAAAACCGTTGATCGCGATTTTTACCATGTTTAGCTCCTTGTGCTAGATTTTCCGGTCGCTTTCAAGAGCGCGGAAAGGTTATTTTCGTACTTTTAGCTTTTGCGCGTTAAATTTACTGGCCTCAACCGATGCCGAGCGCGTAAATTTAAGCCGCCATAAAGCCCGCCTTTGCAAATTTAGCCCTGCACGGACGCCAAAAGCAAGCCCGTCAAAGCCCAAAAATCCCCAAATTTTACAAAATCTCCATTTAATTTGCGCTTTATCGGCGAATTTTTTGATTTTCAACCAATTTTCACTTCAAATTCGCTAAACTGCACCGAAATTTTAAAGGCAAATTTATGAAAATCGCGCTTTTTGGCGGCAGTTTCGACCCGCCTCATCTCGGGCACGACGCCGTCGTTAAAGCCGCGCTAAAGCAGCTAGACGCGGACAAGCTCATCATCATGCCGACCTTTATCAGCCCGTTTAAGAGCGAGTTTTCCGCTCCGCCGCTGCTTCGGCTAAAGTGGGCGAACGAGGCTTGGGGCGCGCTGCCTAAAGTCTGCGTGAGTGACTACGAGATCGCGCAAAATCGCCCCGTGCCGACGATAGAGAGCGTGCGGCACATGCGGCAAATTTACGCTGTGAGCCGGCTTTATCTCATCATCGGCGCCGATCACCTAGCCAGTCTAGACAAATGGCACGAGATAGACGAGCTCTTTAGGCTCGCGACTTTCGTCATAGCTAGCCGCGGTAACGTAGCCGTGCCTGAAAATTTTAAAATTTTAAACATAAACGCGCCCGTTTCGTCCTCGCAAATCAGGCAAAATTTGGACAAAAACCTGATGATACCGTGCATAGCGGACGAGACGGCGAAATTTTATCAAGGAAAAACATGCAAGAAAGAATCGAACGAATCATCAAAATCCTAGACGCCAAAAAGGCCGAAGCCATCGAGGCTATCGACATGAGCGGGCGCGAATACATCGCAAAATGCGTCATTATCGCCACCACGATGGGAGAGCGCCACGCCTACTCGCTAACTGACGACCTAAAAGAGGGGCTAAAAGACGAGGGCGAGCAGTTTTTAGGCATCGAAAGCTCCGGCGACTGGGTCGTGATTGATCTAGGCGACATCCTCATCCACCTCATGAGCGCGCAGTACCGCGCCAAATACAACATCGAAGAGTTTTTAAGCAAGCTAAAAGAGGCGAAAGCCTAAGTCAAATTTAGCCCGCCGCGCCGGTAGCGTCAAATTTGCCTAAAGCATGCAGCGGGCGGTAAATTTGACCAAAACCGCCGTTTTAACGCTAAGATTTGCCCGATCTTGCAAGCGACGTGCTTGATTGTTTGAGTCAAAAGCCGACGCGCAGGCTTTTGCTTTTATTTTAAAAAAGTCAAATTTGAAGCGGACGTCGTCAAATTTAGCGACTTTTCAAACCTATACCGCAAATTTAACTGGCGTAGCAAAAATGAAACTAAAAACCTACGCTAAATTTCTCCTGACCGCAAAATCTCCCGCGGCAAAAATCCAAAAGCTAAATAAAATTAAAAATTATCTTGCAAAATTTGACTTTTAAGAGGGCGAGCAAAAAGGAAAGTTTGCGGTCAAATTTGGCTCCAAAGCCGGCAAGATGGGTTTTGCAACCTTGAATTTCGACCGAAAATTTAGCACAGAGCCGATGGTGAGCGGGACACAAAACACAAGTTAGACGCATTTGGCGGCAAAGCGACTTTAGCGCCGAAATTTAAAAGCCGACTACCGCGAGTTTTTCCTGCTTTTTTAGCGATTATTTTATAAATTAAAAGCCTGCCTTAAATCTATTTTTTATATAATCAACCAAAGTCAAGATAAAGGATGCTTATGTTTAGAAAAACTTTTGTTTTATTGGTTGCGCTCTTTACGGTGCATTTGTTTGCGGGCGACGCATACTTGCATACGAGCGAGTCAGCCCAAAAAGGCGTAGCGCAGGCTCAAATCGCGCTTCCAAAAAACGTCACGGGCGGCGATATTTACGTCGGACTTTTTAAAGACGCCCCAAAGACGCAGGCCAAAGCGCCGGTCGTAGTTTTCCTGCACGGCTCATCTGGTATCAACAACAAAATAGGCCTTGACAAATGGCAAGAGTGGCTAGCAAAAGAGGGCATAGCAAGCTTTATGTTTGATAGCATGGCCATGGAAAACAGGATAACCTACAAATCTCCGGCAGATAAGGAAATTTATGAAAAGGTCCATTCGCTACGCTCTAGCGAAATCAAAATCGCCCTGGATGCGCTAAAAAACACTGAATGGGCGGATACGAGCAAGCTGTTTTTAGCCGGCACCAGCGAAGGCGCGGTGGCTGTAGCCAGATACGATGGCAAGGACTTTTTAGGCAAGATTATAAACTCTTGGTCGTGCGAGGAGAATTACTTTGTAAAAGAGCACAAAACGGCGCTTAGCAATACGCCGGTTTTAAATTTAGTAAGCGATCAGGATAAATATTTTTCTCAAAAAAATAGCTATCTAGGCAAAGAAAACGCTACCGGAAACTGCGCCGCAGCCTACGGCGACAAGAAAAATGCGATAGTTTTACTCTTGCCCAATGCTCCGCACACGCTCATAAATTTGCCAGCCGCGCGCTTTGCGACCGTGTCTTTTATCAAAAGTATACTTGAAGGCACGTTTGACGCCGATACGATCGGCGAGTAACGACTGATAAATTTGCGGCGACGAGGTCTATAAATTTTGTCGCCGCGCTTTTTGTCGATGCGTAAAATTTGAGCCGAATTTGAGCGGTCTCGCGGCAAAATACTTCGTTTTATATTTTTTGTATTCAAATTTGGTAAATTTGTTTTAAATTTTAGTATTTAAAATTTGAGTCAAATTTTGCAAATCTTAGCTCCACATTTTACTTACCAAGACCGGCATTTTGAAAATGTTAAAATTTGAGCCGTTATGCCGCGTGCCTCTTACCACCGATAAATTTTATCCTCGTAAGCGAT
>CALIWP010000324.1 GCA_938046705.1 uncultured Campylobacter sp.
AAATTTGCCTCTTTCTCGTCGTCCACGGTCGAATTTGACGGTACGACCATACCAAAATGCGCATAAGCGCTAACGCCCAAAAGCATAAGCGCCAAAGACTTGATTTTCATTTTTGCTCCTTTTGAAGGTATTTGTTAAACGAAATTGTACCCCCGCAAAGCTTATTATTTATTAAATTTTTGAAATAAATCATATTTAAAGTATAAGAAAAATATTTTGGTATTATTTATAACTGCACAAAATAATAAACAAAGTTTTTAAATTTAGTCGGCAGAATTTAATGCCGATATAAGTGCCGGTAGGTTTCAATGAAAACCGCGTTCTTGTAGGCAAAAAGTAGCAAAGCAGCATTTAGATATGATACCGTCGCGGCTAAAATCCGCTTAGTTTACCTCGAGCCAAAATAATTAATAACAATCTAAGCTCAAAAAAGACAAAATACAATTTAAATATTTTATATATAAAGGAGTAGAGATGAAAAGAGTTTTTGTTTTACTCGTCGTTTTATTTTCTGTTGGATTTTCCGAAAATCTTACGAAGCTAGGAGCAGAAGCTTATAATAAGGGCGACTACCAAAAAACATTAGATTTATGGCAAAAGGCTTGTGACGAGGGAAATGCTTTGGGTTGCGGCGGTTTAGGAGCTTTATATGCAGAAGGCAAAGGGGTAAGGCAAGATTATCAAAAGGCAGCCCAGCTATGGCAGAAGGCTTGCGACGGCGGAGAGGCTTTGGGTTGCTTCAGCTTAGGAAATTTATATGCAAATGGTCAAGGCGTGAGACAGGACTATCAAAAAGCAGCCCAGCTTTATCAAAAAGCGTGTGATGGTGGAGAGGCTAAGGGTTGCTATAACTTAGGATTTTTATATACAAATGGTCAAGGCATAAGACAGAATTTCTCCACCGCGAAAGAGTACTACGGCAAAGCCTGCGATTTAGGGCTTCAAGTAGGATGCGATGATTATAGAAAGCTAAATGAAAAAGGCTACTAGCGTTAGATCCTCGATCGGTTTCTTGCCTATTAACTGGGACGCTAATCACGATTTCTCTTGCTTTACCAAACTGCATTTGTAGTTTTTTAAGGCGCAATTACTAAAATATCGAAGTAGACGTTAAGAGATCTTACAAGCAGCGGCGCAAGTCGCATCTATCCGCTTAATTTTCTAAGCCGCATTTTCGAGACAAATTTCTATCTCCAAAATGCGGCAAATTTGCAAAGTCAAATTTAAACCCGTCGCGAGCTAAGTAAATTTAGCTCGCTCTAGGCAAATTTAAGCTTTTAATCCAAAAGATTAAAACGCCCAACTAAATTTGGCGTTTACGCCGTTTGATTTTACGTTGCTGCCGTATGCTCCAACATAGCTAAGGCCGACTCTAAAGTTTCTGGTAAATGCAGCCTCGATACCAAGCTCGGTAGTGGCTAGATCTTTTAGCTTTTCGCCCTCTAGTTTAGTTGCGCCAAGGCCCGTTACGTTCATATGAGCGCTCGGAGTTTTATCGCCTAGGAAGCGGTTGTAGGCTATATCGGCTTTTGCGACTAGGCCTACGCCGTCCATGGTAAATGCGATACTAGGTTTTACGCCCACGCTTGCGATTTGTAAATCTCTATCCTCGTTTCTGATCTGCACCAAAGAATTTGCTACATCGTCGTTTTTAAAGCGGATATAGGTTAGTCCCGCATAAGGCTCCAGACTAAAGCCGTTTTCATGGCTTAGCCCCGTATAGGCGATCTGGGCAAATGCGCTGATAGCGGACGCATCGGCGTCTTTATACTCGTAAGCCAAAGGGGCGTATGAGTTAACGACTCTTTTTTCTTGATCAAATTTCGAGTAGATAGCGCCTAGGCTGATTTTGATAGGATCAAGTCCTATATCGCCGTAAATACCCGCATGCGCATCTTTGCTTTTTACCGCTTTGCTATCGCCTAGCTTGTGGTTTGTTTTGCCAAGACCCACGAATACGCCTGCTTTTGAGCTATCGCCTACTAGAAAATCAACGCCTACTAAATTTGTAAATGCGTTCGTGCCTAGTCTGCCGCCGGCGTTATTGTCAGAAGTCACCCTGCTTGCACTGCTAAGCAACCAAAGCTCGACTCCCGTGTCGATATCGGCTCTTTTAGCGCCGTTTTTGTTTTTAACCGAATTTGCGAGCATAAACGAGTCTATAGCGGAGTTGTTTTGCGCTTTAAAGTCTAGATCATTTGAAAACGCGCCGAAGTATGCCGCCGCTACGCTATGAGTGGCTCCTAGCATAGACGAATAAATAGCGCTGCTAGGATTTGCCTCGACCAATCTCGCAAACGACTTCTCGGCGCTAGTAGAGGCTACCTCCTCCATGCTTTTGCCTTTTTGCAAAGAAAGAGCTAAATTTGAGCCACTAACAGTTTCTTTAGTGGTTTTAAAGAACGCATAGCTATCCTCGACGTTAGCTAAATTTACGCCCGCGAAGTTTCCGCTCGCGTTTATGGTTTTCTTTAGGGTCGGATTTGCCGCCAAATTTGCAAGCTCGGCGTTTGATAGTAATGCAGCCTTTAATAAAGAGCCCTCTTTAAAGGTTAAATTTAGGTTATGAGCGCCGTCGTTAACTACAAATGCGCCGCCCGCGTTTATAATAGCATTAACTTGCGTAGCGTCGCTTGCCTTGGTCATGCTCACGAAACCGCCCGCGCTTGGAGTTTGGTAAGTAAGAGCGTTCAAAACCTCAAACTCACCGCCGTTATGGACGTTTATGCTTCTTGAAGAAGAGATTGATTGATTTAGGGCTGAAATTTTACCGCCGTATATATTTACCGCTCCGGTAAAGCTATTGTCTCCTACAAGAGTCAAAGCGCCGTCTCCCCTTTTAGTTAGCGAGCCTTCATAGCCCTCTGCCGCCCTTGCGGCTCTAGCCTGCTCTCTCGCAGCTTCAAAGGTCATCTCGGCTTTTTCTTCTGCGCTCAAATTCGGCTTAGCGTTAAGAGCCGCTTTTCTAGCCGCCCAAGCCGCAGCGTCGCTATCGTCTTCGGTTTTTCTAAATTTGATGGCGACGTCTGAGATGTTATTTGTCCAGATATCGTTTTGATTCATCGTAACGTCGAAGTTTCCTAAGAACTGCCCAGGACCAAACATCGCCTTGCCTAGGTCGAGTATACCCCAACCCCAGACATTGCTAGGTATGCCCTCGCCGTCGCTGCCCCAACGCTCTAGCATGCCGCCGGCGCCGTGACCGGCTCTTAGCGTCCTTTGTCTAGCCGTAGTCAGCATCGTTTCTCTAATCTGAGGCATGCTCATATACGGATAGCGCTGCATTATGACGCCCAAGGCTCCGCTAACGTGAGGAGCGGCCATAGAAGTACCGCCCGATGATTTATATATAGCTTTGCCGTATGTTGCATTGTCGGTAAGCTCGACGTATGCGGAATAAATCTCTTCGGCCGGAGCTGCGATCGTCCACCACTTCGAGTGTCCGGCAAGGTTAAATTCCTGAATATCTGAGGACGCCTTATGTCCTCTTATGTATTCGTTAGAATCATTAGGATAGCCATCCGCGCCGGTTTGACCCGTGACGTTGATCCAGTAGTCCTCGGCGTCCGGTCTAAAATAAGGCAATGCCGCACGCGTGAAAGATTCGGCCATCAAGCTTCTGTTTCCAGCTGTAAATACCTGAATAATGCCTCTTTTTACCGCTACTTCATAGGCTGCATCCAAGAAGCTTTTTTCGCCGCTAGTTACGAACTGATAATAAGCCTTTTTGGCCTCGTTCATATCTTTTAAATTTATATGGTCTTTTGCCGCGGTAGTTTGATTAGCCACCGTTACGTCGTAAAATTCCACGTCGTATTCAGGCACGGCTCGCCAGCCATAAGTAGGCTTATATCCCAGCGCGCCCGCAAAGGATGAATTTACGCGCCTATTAGAACCCCAGCTGTTGTTTATCACTTTCGCGCCCGCGTCAGCTAAAGCGGTGTAGCCCTTTAGAAAGTAGTTGTAGTCTTGATTTGGCCCGTACGTCATATTATCGTTGCCGCCGGTATTTGCGGAGTATAGTTGTGCGCCAAACGCCACGCCGTGCATGCCGCTACCGTCTCTACTAGCCGCCATCGTACCGCCAACGTGGGTGCCG